>JAKAJY010000100.1 GCA_021824845.1 archaeon | reverse complement strand
TGCGACAACTCGAGTTCTCTTGTCAAACCAGATCTTGTTTGATTTTATGTCTGCAATCGCGGTATCTATTTTGTCCAACGTTATCTCTGAGAGAATTCCTCTGTTACCACCAACATTAATGGTCAAAAGCGGTATCTCATTTGTCAGGCTTCGAAATGTGCGAAGCGTGGTACCGTCTCCACCCATAGTAACTACCAAATCTAGCTTTTTGTCATTTAGATCATCTACTGATTCGACTCGTTTTGCACCTTCCACTGACACTGGTGCTATTGTAAAGACTTCTGCCTTGCTGGAAAGAAACTTTTTTGCAACTTTTTTTGCCGCATTTTCCGACTCTTCGGAACCAAACTTGGACACTATGCCCACTCGATTTAGTTTCAACCCCTTCCTTTTGTATGACTTTGTTTAAAAAATGTAGTTTTTTGATGTGATGGAAAAAATTAATTATGCATAAAATGGTTCAAAATTGAAATGAGTTACGCACATCCAGAGGTCCTAGTAGATACAGACTGGGTATCAAAAAATCCACCAAGCGGCAATCTAAAACTAGTTGAGGTAGACTATGATCCAGAAAATGGATATCGTAAAGGCCATATTTCAGGCGCAAGTTTGATCTGGTGGAAGCGTGACATCAATGATCCGATAACTCGCGATATTGTTGATAAAAAACAATTTGAGGTATTAATGTCGAGAAATGGAATCACACCTGAGGCAGAAGTGATTCTTTATGGAGATTTTAACAACTGGTTTGCAGCATTTGCGTTTTGGGTCTTCAAGTATTACGGCCACAAAAATGTCAAAATCATGAATGGTGGCAGAAAAAAGTGGGAGCTTGAAAAAAAGCCTTACACAACTGATGAGCCAAAAATCACACCAACCAATTATGTGGCACTTCCACCGGACGAAGGACTACGTGCATATCTGTTTGATGTCAAGCGAGCACTGGACCGAAAAGAAATTGGACTAGTTGATGTGCGTTCTGCTAAAGAGTTCACCGGAGAGATAACCGCGCCACCGGAATATCCGATGGAGCATGCACAAAGAGGCGGACACGTACCTGGTGCACAAAACATTCCGTGGGCAACTGCTGTAAATGATGCGGATGGCACATTCAAGACACCGGACGAGCTAAAACAAAACTACGTTCCAAAGGGAATCACACCAGACAAGGAGATTATTTGCTATTGCAGAATCGGTGAGCGCTCATCACACTCTTGGTTTGTTCTAAAATATCTGCTTGGCTACCCACAGGTTCGAAACTATGATGGTTCTTGGACCGAATGGGGTAACATGATAGGCAACCCCGTAGAAAAATAAGTTGAGCCAAGAACTGCCGATTCTAAAAAGGGGCTCGTTTTATCTCATAAAGGACGGATCCACAGATCTTATATTGGAAGACAGAACAAAACGAGGCCTTACTGTGCGTGATCAGACACTTGATGAGAGATATCATGTTCTGGCAGATAAGGGCATGATCCATGACGTGGATGGAATTGGACATTGGGTACCAATTAGGTGGTACTTTCCAAAAAAAGATCACTCTTTTGAGGTAGTGCTTGAAAACGCAGAAAGAATGGAAAAAAAATACACTGAGCTGCGAGAACTCACATGTCCTGATGATTCGGAATGAATAAGATTTTAATAAGAAATACAACCAAACCATGACATGTCACTTTTACTAAAAGATCGAGTTTACACAATGGAATCACCTACCGCAAAAAGGGGTGTCTATCCATTACATGGATACAAGCTTGGACTGTATCGTTTACCAATAAAGCTAGAAGACCCATTAGAGATGAAGTCTGTCTTTGATGGACTCAAAAAGACGTTCTCAATGGATATGTATGCCGATCGAATCTTTGCTACCTACAACTGGATTGAAGAGAACATGCCAGACCCAGATGCAAAGGGATACCAAAAAGCAAACCTCTCCATTACAGTAGAGATTGTATCCGGCGAGGTAGTTGATATCATTTACCAGATATTCCCAATTGAAAAGTTTGGCGACCAGGAATGGATTAAGGACTATCGCAAAAAGGCTGACTATTATGCAAAGATGATAATTGATACCATTCTGCGAAATACTATCCTTGCAGACAAGATGGTTGAATATTTTGTCAAGAGCAAGAAATTTGAACAAGATGACGCAATAGCAGAACTAGAAAAACTAACTCCATTTGCAAAAATAGTTCCTGATGCAAAACCAAAACCAAAACCAGAAGTCGAAGTGTCTCAGACAGCTGCACCTGTAATGGGTGCATTACTGGATGGTCCAAAGCCTGGACCAATAGATGTGGAATACAAGGCCCACATGCCAGCTACCATACCATACACTGTGGCATCAAACAAAAACGTCATCAAGACTTGGGGCCGTGTGGGAACAGACAACACAAACATGGGTGTTTGGGGCGAATTTGTATCGGTTGATTATGATATCTGCGTTGCAGACGGTGCTTGCATTGATGCATGCCCTGTTTCGGTGTATGAATGGTTTGACACGCCAGGAAATGTGGCATCGGCAAAAAAACCACTTATGGCGCGTGAACCTGACTGTATCTTTTGTTTGGCATGTGAAGGCGTATGCCCACCACAGGCAATCAAAATCTTCCAGAGAAAATCCTAAATCATATTTTACATATATTTTTGAAAAAGTAGATCGGCTCGACCAATCCATATTTGTAAAAACTTAAAATCTAAGCATAAATGGAATAATTTTGTTGTCTGATAGTATTCAAGATGTTCCAAAAGAACAAAAGCCATCCCGCGCAGGAGCACAAGTTCAAGCTGCAACAACACAGGCCGAGATTGCAGCTACCAAGCTTGCAACCGCAAAAGCGATTTTGGAGGCAGCAGAAAAAGAATATGAATCAGCAATGGCAGCTATGGCTAAGGCAGTCGCCGAGGCAGAAAAAGAATATACCGCAATAGCAAAATCTGCACAAATATCCGCCACAGGCAAACCACTCACAAATAAACGAAACCAAGAAAGAATTTTCAGAAGAGAAATGGGTGAACCAGAGTTCTTCCGCTACAAAAAAGACTTGATTCCAAAAAGAATCATGCTCAGCGAGGAAGAACAAGAAGAAATATCAAAAAAAGTCGAGATTCCAGTCGATGCCACACCGCGATACATGCCAAAGCATGTTCTTAGCGTAGAATATGGAGGAACATCAAACTATGAATCTGGCATTGCAGAGCTTGTAGCTACAACAAAACAGAAACTGGCTAATCTGAAAAATGATCCAGATGCAATCCCAGAAGACATCACCCGCACAGAGCAAGAATTAGAATATCTGGACTCCCTCTATGAGAGCTTTTACTATAGCATGAATGTATTTCGCACTGCACAAAATGGCCGAGCCAAACTGGAGCACAAGTGATCACAATTGACTGATGGTCCATTTAATGTTATTAATGTCCGCGTTACGTTTAGGAATATACCGATTCACAGTCTAGCCAGATTCTCATTTAAGGATCTTGCGGCCGCATCTGAGGCATTCAAAAAAATTCCGGGTGTCTCTGAATGTGTGATACTCCAAACACAAAGCCGAGTTGAGATATTTACCGTAAATGTACTGGAGACTGACTCACCAGACCTTAGATCGTCTGAGGGCAAGAACCTGATCATAAGTAAAATCAGAGAAACCTGGCAATCCCTAACCGAACTGGAACAATACGACATTGATCATTTTGATCAAATCTTGGAAGTCTATGTCAATACTGATGTTTATCTACATCTACTAAGATTGGCGTGCGGCCTCGAATCTGTTGTAGTGGGAAATGAGACCATCCTTGGCGAGCTAAAAGCAACAATTCTTGGGGCAAAACTTGCCAAGACCTCTGATAAAATACTCAACAAACTGTTTGATACAGTGATTCTTACCGCAACCCGCATTAGAAACTCGACTCAAATCAACAAAGGTGCAAAATCACTTGGAGAGATGGCAGTCAAAATAGCAGAACAAAATGCAGGTCTTGATGCAAAAAAACGCGTGCTTTTGATGGGCACTGGAGAGACTGCCGCAATGGTAGCCAAGGCACTCAACAAAAGAGCATACCAATTTGATGTGTGTAGCATGACAATAGAGCGTGCCACTGGTTTTTCAAAAATACTTGGCGGTAAGCCAATTGGATTCAAAGAAGCGTTAAAGGAATTTAACAAATTTGATTTTGTCTTTGTTGCAACAACCTCTGACTATTTTGCGCTGACCTTTGATAATCTAAGATTAACAATGGAAAACAACGCCAAGGGAACGATGATTCTGGATATCTCTGATCCAAGAACAGTGGATGATACTGTAATGACCCTACCTGGAATCAAACTAATGTTCCGAGATCAGCTCACAGAAATGGAGGAGCGGGATCTCAAAGCACAGGAAGAGACCGTTATTGCTGTGGAGAAAATCATCGCAAAAGAGATTGCTGTAATTGAGGCAACAATGAAGCTAATTGAGCAGGGCCCACAAGTAACCGATGTGTTCGCAAGCGTAGATGCGCTGCGAAAAAAAGAACTGGAAAAAGCACTGGAACTACTTGGCGAAACAGACGAGAAAAAGATCAAAATCATCACCGATTTGACCACTTCAATCGTAGATGGAATTCTTCCAAAGCCGACTGCCGCAAAAAAATAGTTCTGTACCATAGCTGACTCATTCTACAAATCTGGAAATAGATAAATAAGATAATCTAAACATCACAAAAGTGATCAAGCTGGTATGTCGAGATTATGGATTTGATTGTGATTTTGTTTCCAGTGCAAACGATGTTGAAAAAGTAATCACAGAATACAATACTCACTCAACTGAAGAGCATGGCATCGAATACTCCAAAGAGGCATTGATGCAATTCATTATACGAAAAGGATAATTCTACAACAATTTTGAAATTTGTTTATCCGTATGACTCGTACTTTACTTCAAAGCTACCGTCATCGCGCTTGTCGTGATATGTCACAAATCCTTGCGGTGTCAAAAATTCCATTACCCCATCAATTGTTCCCTGCCAGCCACAAATGTAAAAGCTGGTATTGTCTCGCGTGATT
>JAKAJY010000188.1 GCA_021824845.1 archaeon | reverse complement strand
AGGTGCCAACCATATACAACATGTTTGAGCAAATGTGTGAGGAAAACGAAATAGTCCTAGTCAAGGTAAAAATCTACGAGACTGGTGGAATCTTTCGGGCAAACCTGTACTTTACTGGCAAAAAAGATATACTGCTAAAGTATTATCGTGCTTCTGATGCCATAACCCTTGCGACCTTTTATAATGTGCCTATCTTGGTGCGCAAGGATTTGCTAAAAGAGCCGGAGCCAGAGATCGAGATCACGTCTCCAAATAACGGATCATCCGTTGAGAAAAAATAACTGAAACTCAGATCTGAGAATTATCTTCTCATCTAATATGTAAGAAAACAAACCATCCTCGCAATGACAAAGGACGAATCAAAAAAGACCGAACTTGTACCTGCTTGGCCATTCAACTGGAAAAGCCTCGATAGTGCGTTTGAGAACTTTAGAAAGGAATTTGAGAAATCACTTTCATCTTTTCCATCATTACCATCGATGCCAAAGATGACATCGCTCTCATGTGATGTGGCAGACGAAGGCGACAAATATGTCATAAAAGCAGAAATGCCTGGAGTAAAAAAAGACGAGATAAAGCTAAATGTCTCTGATAATTCTCTAGAGATCTCTGCTCAACATAAAGAGGAAGATGAGGAAAAGAAAAAGAACTATCTCAGAAAAGAGCGAAGCGAAGTCTCTTACTATAGAACACTTCCCCTACCGGAAAAGGTAGTCTCTGATAAAACTCAGGCAAAGCTTACCGATGGTATTCTAAACGTGACAATACCAAAGGCAACACCTACACCAAAACCCAAGTCAAGCTCAATCCAAGTTCAATAATTTTTTTCTTTTTTTTAGTAATCGTGTTCTGAGAAATCAGAACCAAGGGCAATCGTTGCAATCACTGTTGATTCAGTTGTTTGGCACTTGATCTTTTGCTCTGGCAAAAACTCGGCAAATATCTCCTTTAGCAATTGTTCTGTAAATAATGACCATTTCACACCAAGATGATGCTGAATTACAAAGTGGTGCAATGAGCCTTCCACTCTATGATCTGAGAGCATTCCGGATGCACGCATATAGTCCTCTAGAGTTTCAATGCAACGTTTCAGATCATACTTTCCCTTCATGAACATGACGGACTCTTTGATTACTGGCTTTATTGATTCGATTACCTGATTGATCTGTACCCAATCAAAGTTTGCACCCATTGTTTCTAGGATCTTCTTTGGGACTGGAATTATACCTATTTTGTCTGCAAATCTGTCCCATACGAGATATTTTTCCAAAACCTGCTTTACCAAAACATTGTGCGAGATGTTTTTTTGCATGGCTTCTGTCTCCAGCTCCTCAACTATTTTGGCCGGAAGTCTGTATGTAATACTACGTGTAGCTTCTTTTTTTGGTGGATGGGGCTTTCTTCTTGGGATTTCTGTTTCCAATTAGGATATCGTGATTATCACGTTCTTACTTTTATAACTAATGAAAGGTGCGATATTTCTCAAGCAGCTTTGCGTGTGTGATCACTTGGCTGAATGCTCGTACGATGTCTGCTTTTGTGACAATTCCTTCCAACTTGTTATCATTCATGACAATCACTGGAACACCGCTTATGTTGTTTTTTGACATGAGATCAGCTGCTGTTGCCAAATCGTCGTCTGGCTCTACAATAAGAACCTCATATTTGATAAACTCGCCGACCTTTCTGTCCTCGGCTGTTCCTTTTGGCAATAAATAATTGCGAATCTTGCCTATTGCCTTTTTGAAATATTCACTGTGCTTTAGAAAATCATTGGTCGTGATTATTCCCTTTACATTGCCCCTGCTGTCTGTCACAACAAGGCGCGATGTCTTGTTGTTGTTTATTATATCCAGTGCAAATCCAAGCGAATCAGATTCTCGACAGCTTATCACCTTGTCTGTCATATAGTCTCGCACCTTGTACTTTCCTGGATATAATTTGGCATAATGACGATTGATGTCTGTCTGGGTGGTGATGCCTATGACTTCACCTTTCTCATCCACCACAACAATAGAGCCAATCTTGAAAGTGTCCATCCTTGTAGCACATTGAGACAGATGATCTTGTTGGCCTGCAGAAATTGTTATGACATTTTTCTTCATTATCTCTTTTAGTCTAATTTCGTCCAGTGCCCTGGATGTTGCGTCCTGCTCCAAAAATGCACTAATGTCGCGCTCTGTTATGATTCCTACGGGTTTTTTGTCTTTTGTGATTACAACTCGTTTTACAAAATTGGTCTTCATCAAAACCAAGGCATCATGGATCGAGTCGTTTTCGGCCAAAGTAAAGACTGGCGATGAATACAGCTTTTCATCCATGATTAGTCATCCCTAAGAAGGGATTTAAAACGAATTTTGATTATCAAGACTGAATTTCAAAAATTGGAAATTAGTTCCTAATTAGTTAGATTAGGAACGATCTCGACTTCTAGGTTACCACCGTTAAATGTTGACGACATTGCCTTTACCTTGCTCTTATACAAAAAGTGTTTTTTGCCCTCTTGTGTTATAGAGCCAGAAATGGCAAGCAGTTTGTTGTCGTGTAGGATCTGCAATCTTCGGTATACGGTGCTTATTGGGATCTTGCATTCTGCTGAGATCTCAATTGCTGCCTTTGGTGCAGTTATGGTGGCCTCAATTATTGCCCGACAATACTTGTCGGACATTATGCCCAAGATGACGCCTTTTCGTTCGTCATCAATCTTTCTTCCTTCGAGCTGAACTTGCATGGTATAACGGTGATCAAAATTTGATATATCCAGTAGGACTGCATTGCATTGCAGTGCAATCATACTGCTTATGTGAAAAAATGCCCAAACCTAGGCATGATCGAGACAAAATTCCCAAAATTCCAGTGGGGGACAATCTCTGAGCAGAACTCTGGCCACACAAAAGGTGAGTGGGGAAAATCCGAGCCAAGGATCATAACTGCATATCGCATCAATTGGTCAAAATCAATCTAATTCACATTCAAATCCAAACCAAAACAATGGTCTGTCTCTTAAGAGATACGGATTTTTTATTTTACTACTAGCACCGGTATGGATGATTTGTGCAGCACATAGTTTGATACGCTTCCAAAGAAGACTTCCTTTACTGCACCTCTCCCTCTAGCACCGATTACAATAAGATCGAATTTCTTGTCCTTGGCAAATTTTACAATCGTGCTGCCGGTATCACCAAACACTATTTTTTGTTCAAAGACAATTCCGTTTTGTGCCGAGTGTCTTTTTGCAAAGTCCATCAGATTTTGGGCACCTCTTAGGCGTGGTTTTTCTGGATATCTTGGTGATCTAAATGCTGGATGTGGAGGCCTTGGAATTACATAGATTCCAGTTATTGTTGCTTGGCACTGCCTTGCCAGATAAATTGCATTATTTAGTCCGCGAATAGAGTTCTTGGAGCCATCCAATGCGACAAGAATTCTCTGATACTTTGTCTTAATCATGGAGTGATACCAAGACTGAATGTAATTAAAGCAAATACAAAATTATCACAGATGAGATTGAGTTCTTTTTCTACTTTGATAATTGACTAGCTCTTTCAAATAACTAAATCAAGAATCAATCCCAATGGGAAAACAATACACATGTCCTTACTGTGAATCCAAATTTCCTTCTAAAGAAGACCTCTCAAAACACATTGATCGAATTCATGATGGGTCTGGATTGCTGGAAGGCGACACTCGACGATTCTAAAATGCAATTCATCTTGTTTTTGATATTTGGAATTGTTCTGCTTCCAGGACTTGCATTTGCAGACTCTATCCAATCAGTCCAGTATGCAGATATTGCAGAAATCATGATGAAAAAATACCAAATCAATGTGGATAATACTGATTTTACAATATTCTATCGATTTAGTACCGTTGGGGAGGGTGAAAGCTCAGACGAAGATCATACCGCACAGATCACATCCATTGATGTAAATCAGGACAGAAAATCATTGGTCATCTCGCTTGATAAGATAAACCAGGATGATATAATGTCGGTAAGATTCTCACAGGAGCTTGTCTCCAGCGAAGGAAAAAGACTGACTTTGCTCATAGATGGAAAAGAAAAAGGATACGAATCCTCATCTCAGGACAACAAAAGTACAATGATCTTTGTTCTACCCAAAGACACGGCACAGGTAGAAATCGTTGGAACGAAAGTAATTCCAGAATTCCCGTCATCTGTTTTGATTATGGTTGCAGTCTTGTCTATTGCCTTGCTTGTGCCTGTCTTTGCAAAACATACAAAGCGAATCTAGTTGACAAATTCAGAATCACACCACGAATTAATTGATTCTAGAATAACAAGGAATTTTCTCTCATTTCACAAAAACGACACCGTATCCAAAGTAAAGGCTCTTCTCCAAACAAGTGCAAAGGAATTCGAGTCTATTGGATATGTCTACATCGTTGATGAATCAAATGTTTTGATTGGGGTCGTCTCACTAAAACACATTCTTCAGTCTTTGGATAATACTGTGCTTGAAACCATAATGGATACTGATGTTGTTTCTCTACCGTTTCATTCTCATCAGGAAAGAGCAATCTATCTTGCACTGGAGCATGGAATCAAGGCAATCCCTGTGGTGGATAACAACAAAAGGTTACTGGGAATAGTGACACACAAAACAATTCTTTCCATATTTCATCATGAGTTCAGAAAAGACATTCTTACCTCTGGCGGTGTTCACCATACAAAGGAAATCGAGTCAATAGAAACACCGGTATCAAAGCTAGTAAGGGCGCGATTACCGTCACTGCTTTTGGGATTAATTGGAGGCCTAGTTGCTGCCGCAATTGTTACAAGCTTTGAAGGACTACTAAACTCCTACATCGTTCTTGCTTCCTTTATTCCTGCAATTGTATACCTAACAGACGCTGTGGGGACGCAATCTCAAACATTGGTTGTACGTCTAATTGCACTAGAGCCTAAGTTCTCAATGCATAGATATCTACTGCGAGAGCTAAAAATCGGGCTTGTCTTGGGTACGAGTTTTGCTGTATTATTATTTATTATTGGAATTTTTGGTTGGGGCGAATCTAATCTTGCCGTAATTATTGGAATTTCGATTTTTATTAGTATAGTCTTT
>JAKAJY010000169.1 GCA_021824845.1 archaeon | reverse complement strand
GAAAATCCAGTAGATTTGAACCATACTTCCAAGTTAATTGGATTTTTGAATGACTTTGTAGCTATGGCTTTGACTGTGGTAAATCCACTTCCTCCTTGGGGTATTGTTATTGAGGAGGGATTCGCTTTGAGAGAAAATTCACTAGGAGGTTTTACCTTAACTGTAAAAAAAGTAATGCGTTCGACTTTCTTACCATTGATAATGCTTGTACCTGTAATTGTTACTTTATAGTCACCATCGGGAGCATCATCTGAAACATGGACTGACAAACCCGCATTTTCTTTTTTGGGATCAATTGATAAGGAGGTTTTACCATTAATAGTCGCTTCCACTCCAAGATTTGGAGGATCGACAGTCACAACAAGATCAATTACAGAATTAAATCCATTTTTTGTTGTAATCTTTAACTGTGTACGACTATCGAGAATTGTGTTTTGTTCAGTTTCGTGCACTCCTTGACTTCT
This sequence comes from archaeon, assembly GCA_021824845.1. GTDB lineage: Archaea > Thermoproteota > Nitrososphaeria > Nitrososphaerales > Nitrosopumilaceae > Nitrosotenuis. The sequence continues at coordinate 4,642 of JAKAJY010000169.1, read as the reverse complement.
TTGCAGTCCAAAATCAGGAGTTTTTTCAGCTTCAGCAACAGCAAATAATCCGATTTGGCAAAGTATGATGGAACTTAAAACCGCCATTACGACAAATTTTGGCGACAATAACTGTCGGGTTTTATTATATCATAAAAGGTTGTCGGGCATATTATCGAATTGCTGCGCCATCTTGTGATGCAGTCATGACATTTCCATCCTGTGCATTGATGATTCTGTTTTTGAGACGTGAGCCTTCAATTTTTTTTATCAAAAAGTTCAGCGAAAACGGCTTTTGCACTATTTGGATTGTATCCTCTTTGACATCTTGCAGCTTGTTCATTATATTATTGCCATATGCAGACAAAAATATCAGTCGCTGGTTTGGTCGCATCTCTAGGATTTCTTTGGCGGCTGCAGCCCCAGTCATTCTTGGCATGTCATGGTCTAACAATACAATATCAAACGGCGAGGTCCTGGTTTTGCGGAAAAGTTCCTCGTATTTTGCCTCGTTGGTGTAATGATCAACACATTCCACCCCATCCTTTGTCAGAGTCACTTTGTGGTTGTGCTTTTCTAGTGCTGTTTTGTACTGTTTTGCAGTAAACTCGTTGTCCTCGGCAATCAAAATATCCATCATACTACAAAATCAGAAATTCATCTTTTAAGACTAGTTTTGTTACTTTAAACGAACAAAAAATGTGTGTTCTAATAAACAACACCCCGGTAAAATCATAGCCTCACACATCATTATACGATGGTAAAACACATTCATCGTACTGCCAGAAATGGTGATGATCGGTACAACCGAAACATCTCAACAGACGAAGAATGGTCTCATATCACAACAGAGCTAAAACAACAAGCCCAATCTGACCCAATGTCTCCAAAGGAGCGAATTATTGCATTTTCCAATAGATTCAACCAAAACCAAACAAATGAGGACATAGTCAAGGAAAAGTCTGCCCAGCTAAAGGACCAGTTTGGGAACACAGACCAGTATTTCAGATTTGTAAATGGCATGATAAAGGATAAAGTGGAAAAAATAAAACAAATCAAACAAGATGAGAAAAAGTTCCTAGGTGAATTAGACCTATTACAAAACAAAATCAAGACGCGATACGAATTGGAAAAGATAAGCCCAAAGCATGTCACAATCGAAAACGTCCAAAATCTATTATCTGTACTAGAGGAGGAATGTGAAAAAATGAAGGATAAGCTCCTATACCAAGAACTGATAGTTCAGCGAACCAAAGACGAGATAGCAAAAAAACGCCAGCAAATCAACAACGTCAAAGTCGAGTTAAAGACAACAAGGCCTGATATTTCCGACCCACTTTTACTCTTAAAGGCAGAGCTGCGACGTGCTGGAATCCCAGACACTGATAAAATCTTTCAATTACTAAAGCAAATCGCCAATAGGATGAATTCCTAGAAATTTGATTTAATCTGGCTTGCCTGTGAATTTAGCTCATCGGAGCTTGGAATTGTTCTTTTAGTCCAGACTGCGCCCATTTCTGCATATCTTGGGATGATGTGTACGTGGACATGTGGTATGATCTGCTTTGCAGCCCGGCCATTATTTTGCGCTAGGGAAAACGCAACTGCGCCAGTTGTTTTCATTATGGCCTGAGCTATTTTTGGAATCTTGGAGAACAAAACTCCGACTTTCTCCTCTGGCATATCGGTGATTTTTTCATAATGCTGTTTTGGTACTACCAATGTGTGACCCTTGTCAATCGGATACTTGTCCAAAAACGCCACATGGTTTTCATCTTCGTAGATAAAGTGCCCTTCGCGATTACTGGATATGATGTCACAAAATATGCAGTCCAATCATTTTCTGCGGAATTTTGTATTTTATTATAGTATCGTAAGATCAAATGGCGATTGATTAATTAGTGCTTGATTTTGCACCAAAATCAATGGGCAATAACAGGGAGTCCCGACGGGAAAAAGAGCGGGAAAACTATGCAGACAAGCAAAAGGCCTCAAAGCAGAAAAACACCCTGATTGCAATCGGTGTTTTCGCAATAGTAATTGCCATAGTAGGGTATGCATCGTACCATTATTATGAAAAAATAGCAGTAACTGGAACTCAGATGTCAGGCCCACCAGGTGCTGGCAAGCTAGGAGATGAGCACGAGCATGCAGGTATTTTGGTTAGGATCTTTGGCGACAAGTTCGATTTCTCATTGCCAGATTACCAAGTAAAAAGCCCATACATCCACTTTGAGAGCCAAAATGGAGACACCATCCACAGGCACGCATCAAATGTCAATATTGGATTTCTATTCCAGTCAATCAAGGTAGGCCTAGATGATAATTGCTTTACATTCCCAGACAAAAAGCCAGAGCATACATTCTGCACCAATGAGGACTATTCTCTGAAATTCTATGTAAACCACGAAAAGGTACCATCAATTACAAACTATGTCCTAAAAGAGGATGATAGAATATTGGTCCTATACGGAAATGAAAACCAAACCCAAGTGGACAATTACCTCATGGAATTAGATGGTCTATTCATTGAAAAGAAATAGTTGAGAATTATACAAATTCTAATATGTTGCCAATTTAGGTGATTATACCATGGAGATCTCTAGCCGCAATGTGGTAGAAGGAACAGCCCGTGCGCCACACAGAGCAATGTACAAGGCAATGGGCCTAACCGACTCTGATCTGAATAAACAGTTTATCGGTGTATGTCATACTGGAAACGAGGCAACACCATGCAATATTCACCTCCCACGACTTGCACAAAAGGCAAAGGAGGGAGTGCATGATGCAGGATACACCCCAAGGGAGTTTTCTACAATAGCAGTATCAGATGGCATTGCCATGGGCCATGAAGGCATGAAGTCTTCATTGATTTCCAGAGAAGTAATTGCAGATTCTATTGAGTTAATGGTACGAGCTCATCAGTATGATGGGCTGGTAGGAATCGCAGGGTGTGATAAGAGCTTGCCTGGTACAATGATGGCAATGGCCAGACTAAACTTGCCGTCTGTGTTTGTGTACGGCGGCACGATAATGCCTGGAATGTACAATGGCAAACAACTCACTGTACAAGACGTGTACGAGGCAGTTGGAGCATATGATGCAGGTCAACTAACACTAGAGGCGCTAAAAAATATTGAAAATTATGCATGCCCTACTGCAGGATCCTGTGGTGGTATGTTTACAGCAAATACCATGGCATCAATTTCAGAAGCTTTGGGAATTGCCCTGCCGGGAAGTGCATCGCCACCAGCTGAAGATGAGCGACGAGACAAAATGGTGTACGATACAGGAGTGGCATGCGGCAGAGCATTAGAGCTTGGAATCAAACCACGTGATGTTTTAACCTTTGAGGCATTTGAGAATGCAATTGTCATGCTAAACGCAATTGGCGGTTCTACTAATGCCATACTGCACTTGCTGGCAATATCGCATGAGGCCAAAGTAAAACTAGATTATGATGATTTTGAACGAGTCCGAAGAAAGGTTCCACATATTGCTGATCTAAAGCCAGGTGGAATGTATGTCATGAATGATCTTGATAAGGTAGGCGGCGTTCCATTGATGCTAAAAAAATTACTAGACAGAAAACTATTGCACGAAAACTGTCTTACCATAACGGGCAAAACCATGAAACAAAACCTAGACGGCATAGTATTGCCCCCATCCAACGATGATATTGTAAAGCCAATGGCCAATCCACTACACAAGATGGGAACTGCTGTCATACTCAGGGGCTCTTTGGCCCCAGACGGTGCCGTAGTCAAAATGTCAGGCGTAAAAATCACCAAAGTTACAGGAAAGGCCAAGTGCTTTGATAGGGAAGAATACGCATTTGATGCAGTATCACAGGGCAAGATCAAAGAAGGCGATGTGGTGGTAATACGATATGAGGGTCCAAAGGGCGGGCCTGGAATGCGAGAGATGCTTGCAGTCACTGCTGCCTTGGTAGGCCAGGGCTTGGGTGAAAAAGTAGCAATGGTAACTGATGGAAGATTTTCAGGGGCAACTAGAGGATTTATGATCGGACATGTGGCGCCAGAGGCCTATGTTGGTGGAAACATTGCACTGGTAAATGATGGTGACGAGATAACCATAGATACAGAGACTAACAAGATTGACTTGCACATCTCATCAGATGAGTTGGAGAGCAGAAGAAAAGCTTGGAAGCCAAGAAAGCCAAATTATGAGTCTGGCGCATTGGCAAAATATGCCTCACTTGTGGGTTCTGCAGCACAAGGTGCTGTAACTAGTCCTATTTGGTAATTTTAGAAATCATTCACTGTGAGATAACGTCATAAAATTTGCGTGAGGGCCCCTGTTTTAGAAAACTCATCAACTGCATAGAGATTTGATGGTGTTCCTGGGTTTGGTGAATTTTGTGGTGAGATTCCTTGTCGGCAAACTCGGCAATTATGATATATCTTCCGTCTTCGGATTTTGCCAGTCTGCGATTGATGAATCCCGGCTGTTTTGATAGGATATGATTGGTTTGATTAATCCAAGTTTTGAATTCCTCCTCTTTTTCCTCCTTTAGAGGCATGTCTATTATTGCAACATACATTATTCCTTGTAGCAGGATCCAGTATTTGTTTTTTACAGATTATAATTCTGGAATGAATTTGTCGCAGCCAGAATTGCAGGGTTTGTTCATTACACCCTC
>JAKAJY010000126.1 GCA_021824845.1 archaeon | reverse complement strand
AAAATAAAGACTTGTCTACCATTGATTGTACCATAGCCAGTTATGACACCATCTGTAAAGAATTTCTTTTTCTGCATGTCATATTCATAGTAATGATGAGTAGCTAGCGCATCAATTTCTGTAAAGCTTCCCTCATCCAATAATAGATGTATTCTCTCCCTTGCGGTGAGTTTTCCTTTTTCATGTTGGGCTAGAATCTTGTCTTGTCCACCACTTGCAAGTGCTTTCTTTTGTTTTTCTAGAAATTTTTCAATCTTATCAGTATGCACGCCAGACCCCGCAACAACCAAACGCATCAAACGCTATATTAATTTTAGATCTGTATTGTTGTGAGAATTATCTGATCGCGTTTGAGTCTAATATTATTCTCGTATTTTGTCTCTGCCACCTTTGGCAGTCCTAAAGACATTCATCCCAATGTTGTAATTTTCATAAAGGGTTTCTAGCTTTTTTAGGTCATCTTCCGCTTGCTGGATTTGTATTGGTGTGGATTCCGGGTTTTGCCTAAGATTCTCCAGCGTTCGTGATTTTTCTTTGAGCAGATCAGCCAGCCCCATCTCATAGTTTGAGGTTCCCTGAAATTCAGGGCTGAGTATGTGTTGTGGCCTATATGGTGGAATCTGATATGAAATCTCTTCCTTTTTTGTCTCAATATCAGTACTATCAGTCAACGAGTAGCTCCAATTTGTGCTCAAATTTTAAGATTTAGTAACGAATAATTCTTCTTGACGGCGTTTTGATAATCCAGAAATGATTCCTTAGAGTCGCCACATTTTTTGCAAATACACAGCTCAGAAACCACATTTCTGTCACAATCATCTGAGAACTCACATTTTGCACACCCTGCGTGGCCTCCACACACAATACACTTTAGCTCCTTTACTTCTTGGCTTGTGCATTTTTCATGCTTGACACCAAGCCCCTTTGCCCAAAGGCCAATTTCATTTATCTCTATTTTTTGGTTACATACAATGCATGTTCCAGGAAACTTCATTGGAATTTTACGCCAGCTCAATGTATCAATTCGATCTCCTTTTGAAGTACCTCCGAATATTCCGGGTTTATCTCCAGTTCCAGTTTTTTGTTTTTCATACAAAACAGAATATATGGTAAATAATATGTTGCAATGGTGCTTTGTGATACATGAAATCTTTGTGCAAGATTGGCTGCCAATGATTTGATTACTTTGCCATCCCACCTCAGTTTATTCAGCAACGGCCACGATAAGTTATACTGAGAGTATTGTATTGGCAGATTCTCAGAGTACAGTCTAAACAAAATATTATCCAGGTATCGCAACAGTCTCCACTCTTGCGTTCGGATTATTCTACCATACAACACATCGGCTTCCGATATCACATCAAGCAGCCTTGCCATGTCTTTGTTTGGGATGTTGCTTGTAACAATACTAGAATAAAACGCATTGAGCTTTTCCCTAGGATCTATCCTTAATGAGTACAGTACACTTTGCGCCTCTTGTCTTGTTTTTGCCTTGAAAAATGCGTTTATGCCAGCTTCAATGTCAAGTGTTTCAAATGATTTTTCTGAATCCACATCAAATCCACCCATCTGGGCTTGTGCCATGTTTAGCATAGAGCGGATATCGCCACGACATTCCACAATAACTTTGATTGTAGTGCCAGGTGAGAGTTTTGCTCCCTCTTCTTTGAGCACCTTACCAAGATACAGCCCAAGTAGTCGCGGTGGCACTGGTTTTAGATAGATTGTCTTTGCTGTTTTTTTGATGTTTTTCATTTTATCAGAATCATCAGAATTTGCTGCCAGAATTATTGGAATGGTTGGCTCTTTGAGAATTTTCAGCAAGGCCTCCACTCCGCCAAAGTCAGATCTACCATGAATTCCATCAACTTCATCTATGAAGATCATTGGCCTTCCAAGAAGGCTTGTGCTGCCAAGAAGTGGCGAGAGCAACTCCTCTATGTTTGACTTATTTCTCACATCGCTTGCATTCATTCCTATAACATCATAGCCGAATTCTTTTGCCGCAAGCTGTGCAAGAGTGGTTTTGCCAATTCCCGGAGGACCTACAAGAAGAATTGGTTTTGCACCTTTTTTCCATTTTATTATCCAATCAACGAATGATTTTCGGGCCTCTTCGTTGCCAACCATATCAATGATTTGTTTTGGCCTATGCTTTTCAGACCACATCATAGTATGATCACTTTGGAAGTTTTGCAGAAAATTCTGACCATAGATTTACCTTGTCCAGTTGATTATACCAGTATTGGTTATAATGCTCCACAGTCAGGAATAAAAATTCTAAAAATTCAGTGTGTGAAAAATCCCTTGGAAGCAATTCCAGTGCAAGTCTTGCATCAGATAGGTATAGTTCGCTTTTTTTCATTGTATACTCGAATCCCTTTTTGACATCGTTTGTCAAAAGCGAGTAATACAAAGGCCAAGAAGGTACCTTGATGAACTTGTTTTTAATGGAATCTTCAATTTCATTGCCACATCCAACGCCTTCGGCGGCACGAGCCATTCCCAAATAAAAGATCTCACCCAGTGGATTTTTGGATAAAGCCATGTTACGCCCAGCAGTTCCCATTACGGCACGATATTTTTTGTAACATTGATTCATTTGCTCTTCCGTGATTTTAGTCGGCGTAGTCTTTAGCTTGGTATCTATGTATTGTCCTAGTCGCGCATCCTTGAACCCATCTTCAAATTCTTGCAATACTTCTTCTCCACCCTTGGCAATTTTGTCTCGGGCCAGCTTCAAAATGTAAGGATTCATGAGCTTATAGTCATCAAGATATTCCAGATCTTCATCTTTGTCCACGATACGATCCATCGGCTCTGAGAGATCTATTGCTATTATGTGACCATCCACCATGTCTTGACGCATCTGTGCAGACTTGTTTTTTGTATAATCAGATGCTGCATCATATAACGCACAAAACACGGGTAATGTCATTTTAACAAAATTAGAATTAAGAATTCGCAGGACTCGGTCTTTTAGAACGTCAGGATTCTCTAGCTTTGATCGTATTGCGGGAATCTCCGAGTCTTGCAGGATTATTTCGTCTGTGCCGATCTCTTGTGCAAATGCTTTTTGTGTAAAAGATGGTGATGCATCATTTTTTATCTCCCGTAATAGATCGTCCGTAAATCTTTGCGCAAATTTTGGGAACTCGGATTCGGCTTCCTCTTTGTATTTTTGGAACAGTTTGAAGCCTTTTGATTTGAATAGTCCTTGTTTTATGATTTGTTTGCCAGATTTTGTCGACATTAGTGCTTCTTTTGATATGACAGACTGATCTTTGCTGCTCACACCAAAACAGCTTTGCTCTTGTTATTTATCCTTTCAAGATTTCTTGACTTAAATTACGAAAAAAATTCAGAACACCTGTGCAAGTAATTGAAGTTCTAAGAGAAGCATCAAGACTGGTCTATGAGAATGTCAAAGACTTGGCAGGGACAAAGGCTGCAGCAGAAGATCATGGCATAGGCAAAGGCGGCGATATTTCTCGCAAAATAGACATTGTTGCGGAAAAAACAGTTCTGGATTATCTAAAAAAAATAAAATTTGACTGTATTGTCCTTGGGGAGGAATGCGGTAAGGTGGAGCTATCAAAAAAACCAAAAGGGTTTGTCATAATGGACGCCATTGATGGTTCTGCAAACGCAGTGAGGGGAATTCCATTCTTTTGTTGCTCTTTGGCATTTGCGCCAAAAAATAGACTCAGCTCAATTACTGACGGCGTGGTAACCGATCTATCAAACGGTGATATGTATTGGGCAACAAAGGGCAAAGGTGCATATCTGAACAAGAAAAAAATTACAGTACACAAACAAAAACCAGTATACAAAATAGTCGGAATTAATGTTTCAGGGGCCACCCCAAAACTGGTTAAAAGAATTCAGCCAATCTTTCAGAACTCTAATCACTCAAGGCACCTAGGCGCAAATGCATTAGAGATGGCACTCTTTGCCAGAGGACTAATTGATGTTTACATTGATCTAAGAGAAAAAATCAGAGTCACAGACATGGCAGCTGGCTACATAATATCAAAAGAGGCTGGTGGAATCATACTGGACCAAAAACTCAAACCACTCGATTCCGACTTGTCATATGAAACAAGACTGTCATTTATTGCAGCTGCAAACAAGCAGATTCTCTCAGATACTACAAAACAACTAAAACTGTAGCTAACCTCAAGATGTGGTGTGAATTTTAGAATTTTTTATCCGATATCAATATAGAAAAATTGAAAGCGCCCTTGGCGGGATTTGAACACGCGTCTCAGCCGTGACAGGGCCGAATTCTAGACCGGGCTATACTACAAGGGCTTGAATTTTGATCAAGAAATTTCCTTTTTTAAAGTTTGCATCAGAGAAATATCGCTAGCCAAAGACTAAATTATACACGATTTTCAGAATTTGCGAAGGGTTCGTAGCTCAGCCAGGTAGAGTACCGGACTTTTAATCCGGCTGTCCGGGGTCCGAATCCCCGCGAACCCGCCATCAACTACCTGCAAAGTGTGCGTACATTAGAAGACAATTGCTCAATTGCCAAAGATATTTGCGCGCTTCGTTTTGTGATGTTGTTCCTATATTGCTTGATTTTTGATTTGCGTTTGGTGATTAGCCGTTTTTGCTCGGAAATTCCAGAAGAACCAACAGAAGATCGGTTTTTGAGTGAGGATTCGGCATTAATTGAGGATATTATTTTGCCTAGTTTTTTTGCATCAAACTCCTTGTTAGAGACGGATTTTGCTATCTCTGATGTGGTAAGCTCAGACAAGGATATTTTAGATTCATGTGCAGTATGTACCAGATTGCCCACTATTTTGTGAGCGCTTCTAAATGGTAGCCCTTCTTTCACCAAAGCTTCTGCAATGTCTAGTGCGGCTAAATAACCCGAGTCTGCAATTTGATTCATCTTTTGCTTGTTTACCTTGAGTGTAGCAAACATAGAGTTCAAAACCACAAGTGCAGATATTGCAGTACGTGAGCTGAAAAACACGGATGGTTTGATTTCTTGCAAGTCTCTCCCATATCCAGAAGCAAGGCCTTTGAGGTTTGAGAGTATGGCGACCAAACTCCCTATTACGCGTGCGGTTTTACCACGAGTTAATTCTAAAA
>JAKAJY010000035.1 GCA_021824845.1 archaeon | reverse complement strand
GACCACGTCTTGGAGGATTACACAAAATTTGATCTAAAAAAGGGACAAAAACCAACATATGATTTTGATTTTACTGACGAGTCGCCAATCAAACTTGGTAATGGGAATGAGTTCTTGGTTTATGATTCCAACAAGGATGGCAAACTGGATTATAGTGCAGGAACTGTAGGTGCACAAGTAGCCGATGTATATGGTGTATTTTCCCAAAACAAGTCTTCAATTGATAAATTCCTAAAAGCTACAAATGGAACTTTATTGCCGCCGATGGACCACAAGGGGAGATTTTTTGGCATAATGACTGATTTTGTCGGGCATGGGACTGCCGCAGCATCATCCATCGCATCAAAAGGAAAATCACAATATGATATTTACAATAATACAAAAAAATACACTCTTCCGGGCATTGCGCCAAATGCAAAAATAATTCCGGTAAAGGCACTTTGGTTTGGAGATACGGTATATGGCTGGCTGTGGGCATCAGGATTTGATAGTGCAAACAACACTTGGAAGTTTTCCGGCAGGCCACGAGCAGATATCATATCAAACAGCTGGGGAATATCCAATTTTCCATCTCTGAGAACATCACCAGGCGTTGACATACTGTCATTGATAGCGAATGTTCTATCCACACCACAATCTGTTGATGCAAAATATTCAGGAGTGGTGATGATATCCAGTGCCGGTAATGCTGGACATGGATATGGTACGATGGGCCTTCCAAATGCCGCCCCATTTGGGATTACGGTTGGCGCCACAACAAATAATGTTTATGTTGGATATGGTGCATTCAAGGGCCAGCCTAGGTTTGGAAACACCACCATCCATGAAAATAATGTGGTTGATTTCTCAAGTAGAGGTCCAAGCATAATTGGTGATCCAAAACCTGATTTGATGAATACTGGTGCATATGGTTTTGTTCCAAGCAATGTGCTCAAGGCAAAAAAAGACTCCAAGCAAGAATCGTTTTCAATGTTTGGTGGAACAAGTATGGCAGCACCACTTGTTGCTGGCTCTGCTGCTATTCTAATGCAAAGCTTAAAGGAAAAAAACCAAAACTATGATTCTTTTATGATAAAAAATATACTAATGTCGACTGCAACTGATCTTCAAAATGATCCATTCACGCAAGGATCTGGATTGGTCAATTCCTACAAGGCTGTCCAGTTTGTGAATGGAAAAGATGGCATATTCTTGGTACACAACAACTCTACCTATCACAACATCAAAAAAATACTGGATGATCCAATGATGAAACTAAATTCAACACTGCCGGGATTTGATATCTTTGAGTTGCCTGACAAAACACAGCTTCAAACAGGCTGGTTTGCAGGAAGGCTTACACCTGGTGAGAAAAGCTCAACCACATTCACAATAGAAAATCCAGGTAACCATACCATAACTATCCAAATCATCCCGCAAAAGATCGAGCTGATTCAAAAATCCGAGATAAACTCTACTACAAAACTGCGACTAAAGGACTCTTTATACAACAAGACAAACGTGTTTAGGCCGGATTACATCAAACTGGAAGATGCAAGATCACATAATTCATTATTCTCATATTATGATAACCAGACCGTAATTCCACAAGATGCAGAGTTGATGGTAATGAACCTTAATTTTGCATTCTCAGATTTTCTGAATAAAACCGAAAAACTTTACGCATCTGATACCAAGATTGCCTCATTATATCTTTATGACTGGAATGACAAGAACAAAGATGATCAAGTATCTAGTGCAGAACTCTCTTTGGTAAATCGTGGTGGTACTTGGGGTACGGTCCAAGAAATACGTGTATCAGAACCAAACACTAAATTTGAAAATACTCCACTGGCCGGAATATATCCCGTTCCGACAAGATATTCATACTGGCTTGGTGAGACAAAGAAAAACTCGACTGAAATGAACTATGTATTATCTACCACCTATTACAAAAAGCAAAACTGGAGTGATGTGTGGATTGACAATAGTCTGATTGAAGTTCCTCCACATGGTTCATCCAAAGTCTCTACAACCATTATAGTACCTGATGATGCAAAACCCGGTGTATATCAAGGCTTTATTCGATTTATTGGAACCAATCACACCGCAAATGCACCGATATCATTTGCAGTGACTTCCGAAATAACACAAAAGGACAAACTCACAATAATACCGGGTGAGAAAAATTCCGATGTGCTGTATGGTAATGGGTATATCAAGGGCGCATTTGATATGACAAACAGATACAACGCAGGTGATTGGCGTCAGTATTACTTTGATATCAAAGATCCCACCATCAACACTGCATCCTTTGATATATCTTGGAAAAGTCCAGACACAAACTTTTCCGTCTTTATGATTGATCCTCAAGGAAAGATCATACAGACAAATATGCCATCTGGTGTATTTGGACAATTGCTTGATTGGCCCACATCTGACTGGCTTGGCACTACTGTATTCAGCGAAGGTGGGGGATTTTACCCAGTCAAAAACAAAGATACTACTTCCACATTATTGTATGCACCAATAAACCAGACCGGCACCTACACATTGCTTTTACATTCGACTTTGTTTGGAGGACAATCTACAACGGAACCATTTACTGTGATTGCAAAGTTTTCCTCACTTTTTGCAGATGATAAACCACCAGAGATATTTTTTCCAATTTCGCAATTTGTAAATGGCACTATCCCAATCCCAACAATAATTGATGATAGTAAAATATCTGTCAAATATTATCTTGATGATAAAGAAATTGACTTTGATATGACTGATTCAATTTCAGAAGGACTGCACAATCTCCAAATTGATGCAACAGATGAAATGGGAAATGTCTCGACGCAGTTTTATTCTTTTATTGTAGACAAAACAATGCCTGAAATCATAATAAATTTTCCCAAACCTGATTCCAAGGCCACTGATTCACTACATTTGGATTATACAATATTGGATGAGAATCCTGATGCTCATCAAGTATTGCTTCCAAATGGTACCGCTATACACAATCAAAATATCATCCATCTTGATACTGGTCCGTTAGAAGATGGACAATATGATATTACAATAATTGCTGCAGACAAGGCAAATAACACAAACCAAAAAACCTTATCCTTTGAAATACAAAGAGCAAAGGATACTAGTCTCGTACATCAAACTGATGTCAAATTTGATTATAATTTCGCATTGTTGGTGATTGCTGGCATATTTGCGATCGGAATTACAATCTTTATTGTTCTTGGAAGCAAATTACAAAAATTACCGAAATACTGAAACAAGGTTTATAAGAAAAGTTCCGAAAAGCAGCTTTGGATGTCGCAAGGGGATAGTACCAAAGTAGCTACGCTATCCAGACGAGACTTTCTTAAATTAATGGGTGCTGCAGGCACGGCGCTTACTTTTGCACCCTTTGTGCCATGGGGCAAATTCATGCCAAACCCAGACAGCGCCAAGCTGGAAAAAGTTCCAGTCATACTCCCAGATGGAGGACAGGCAAACGTTAACACTTTTCCAACAAATCATGCCGAAGTCATCACATATCCTTCAACTGGAGACCGTGTTCTAGATGAGGAGGCATTTAGAAAATGGCAGTTTATTCGATTACCAGAAGAGCTGGGTGGGGCAAAAAATGACGCCAGCTCCTTTAGGGCATTTAGCATGGTATGTTTGCATTTATGGTGTCTTTGGAAGTATTGGCCACAAGAAGGCCGTAAAAGGGGCGAATGTCCGTGCCATGGAAGCATGTACAACCCAATGACTGGAACTGCATTTGCAGGACCTGCATCACTGCAAGCATCACCGTCTAATACGCTTGCCAAGCTTGACATGGAGGCAGATTCTAAAGGCGACTTGTGGATTTTACCAGCAAAGTTTTCACCAAACGACAATGGAGTAGTAGGCTATGGCCGTTTCGTTAAGTAGACGTACTGGCACAGTTGCCTTTCTGTATTGGATCTGGGATGGCCTTGAAAGAACAATATTTACAGGTGTAAAGTTCTCATTCCCATCCAGATTTGTTAGTCCATTTGGATTTTTGGGAATGCTTACATTTATCGTGTTTGTGATTTTGGGCGTTTCTGGCGCACTGCTCATGTTCTATTACATGCCGATTCTTGATAGGGCGTGGGATAGCGTAGAGAAAATCAATAATGTAGTTCCGTTTGGATTTCACATTCGTAACATTCACTATCATGGATCAAACGCAATGGTTCTTTTGGCCATACTGCACATGTATTACCAATACTTTAGTGGAAGATACAAAATAAGAAATGAAATTCTCTGGGTGACTGGCATCATATTGGGTACTGTTACAATACTAGAGGCATTCACCGGATATGATATAATATTTAGCGAGCGAGCCGAACTTGCAATTAGTATTGCAGCATCTTTGACTAATTCTATCCCAATAGCTGGGCCCACAATACGGGATGCCATGTTTGGATCTGGGTTTTCGGACTTTGTACTGCGATTTTATGCCCAACATGTGTTCGTTTTGCCGCTTGTGATGCTAGGCTTGATGGCAGTGCATTTCCCACGATTCTTGGTATTTGATGTACCTATGGTAATGGCAATCTCTGGCGCAATTCTGATCACAGGAGGTGTGTTCCCAATTGATATGGGATTCAAGTTCGAGCCTACCGTACCGCCTGGAATTACCGTTCCAGAGTGGTATCTGACAGGACTGTATGCATTCCTTAGGACTCAATACGACAAGTTCGTCACAGGTGTGCTTTGGCCAGGCCTATTCATAGGTGCATTATTGCTTGTACCATTCTTGGACAGATACAAGAAATTCTCTTGGAAGGACAGACCGCTAATCACAGCATTTGGAATTACAGGAATTGCACAAATAATGGTCACGACATACTGGGGCTTTTACATCCCATCTGACACTACCATTCCTCTAGTGCAAAGATTGGTAATTGATCCGATATTCTTCTATTTGGTCATGATCCTGCTTGTGCCGCTAGGCTTTGGTTTTAGCTACATGATGATAAAGATGGCCCAAGAAGCAGAGAGAAAGGCAAAGCTCAACAAAGACAAGGGACCAAAAAAGGTAGCCGAGATAAATCTGTCTCAAAAATGGCTAAACTGGGTCATAGTCGGATTACTGGCATTCCAAGTTTATCTAAACATTGCAGCGTATAATGCGGCAATCACAGGCCTGA
>JAKAJY010000181.1 GCA_021824845.1 archaeon | reverse complement strand
ACTTTTCAAATGAGGACAACCGCAAGCCAGACAAGCCACAGGCCTAAAGCCCCAATCTGAGTTTTGCGTCTTGGGGAATTATCAAAAATAACTGCCTTTTCTGATTATCTGATAGCTTTGATACTATTGCCCCAATAGATCCTGCAATTGCATCCTGATAGGTCTTATCCAGTGCGATAAAGATCTCCAGTATGCCGTCCAGATTAAACAGGATGAGTTTTTGCGGATTTCTTAGTATTTCTGAGATGTATGCCAAAACAAGGACAACTCGCTTTTCTTCCGACATCGTACCCAATATCTCAAGCCACGTAGCAAAGAGCTTGGCAAAGTTTGGAAATGGTATTGTTGGCCCTGCCTCCAAGGCATTGTTGATTACCTCCAACCGATCGGTATCTGATAATGAAAAGAACTCCTCCATTCTCTTTTTTAGAATTGGTTTTCTGAGAAAGTCTGGCAGGTTTGCCAAATTTACTATTATGTTACCTGCAAAGTTTGAATGAGACACGTCCATACCACAATACTCGGGGATTAAAAATTTAGATCGATTTGTGATACCTTGGCTTAAATTAAAGCTCCAAATCTCACCCAATGATGCCTTCGACTGTTGTAGTTGGTGGATTTTTTGGAGATGAAGGAAAAGGCAAAATCATCTCATATCTGGCACAAAAAGACAACCCGAGCATTGTTGTAAGAGGTGGCGCAGGGCCAAATGCTGGCCACACAATAGAAGATGGCAACAAAAAATACAAGGTGCGAATGCTTCCAAGTGGTTTCCTAAACAAAAATGCTCGACTGATGGTGGGCCCTGGCGTTGTGGTGAATCCGGATGTTTTGCACAAGGAAATTGATGAGTTCGGCGTATCGAATAGATCATTTGTTGATTACAATTGCGGAATTATAGAAAAGACACATACCGATGCGGATTCGGGTGGACGACTAAAAGAAAAGATTGGCAGCACAGGCTCTGGAACTGGTCCTGCAAATGCTGATAGAGCCATGCGCACACTAAAGATGGCAAAAGAGATTCCGTCACTCAAGCCATACCTGATTGATGTGGCAGGAGAACTACACGCGGCATTGGATGCGGACCAAAACGTACTGGTCGAGGGCACGCAGGGAACCTTTCTGTCATTGTGGCATGGGACATATCCATTTGTGACCTCAAAGGACGTTACTGCCTCCGGAATATGCGCAGATATTGGACTTGGGCCAAAAAATATAGATGATGTGATGGTTGTCTTCAAGTCCTATGTTACACGCGTAGGCACAGGCATGCTTGAGAATGAACTGCCGATGGATGAGGTGGCCGCTCGTGGCTGGTCTGAGGTAGGCACGGTAACTGGCAGGCAAAGACGTGCAGCGGAATTTAATTTTGAGCTTGCCAAGCGTGCAGTCATGCTAAACAGCGCAACTCAGATTGGCCTCACAAAACTCGATGTATTATTTTCTGATTGTGCGCACAAAAACTCGTTTGAAGAGTTGAGCGGTGCGGCAAAACAATTCATCACAAAAATAGAAGACGTACTAGATGTGCCTGTCACGCTCATTGGTACGGGCCCAGGCGTAGATGACATTATTGATCTGCGGCAATAATTGTTTGAATTATTTTTGCTAAACTTTATTTTGCCAATCGTTTTATCCGACTTGTGGAAAAACCAAAATCTCCAAAATACATTCAACTAGCCTCACAATTAGAATTCTCACGCCTAGTTGCCGCACTTGAGCGCACACCGCGCGTATCGTTCCAGCACGAACACGATGGCAAAAAAATACTCTCAATTCAGATGGACCTGCTCAAGGCACGACCCGTAATTTACTATGTACCGCTGGACAAAAATGGCCACTATCTCTCATATGGATTCAAAAACGGCAAGGAGGAATCCATCATAGTTGATGCAGTATCTGAGTCAACCAAGCTGTATTCCCCAATAGTGAAAATAAAGGAACTACCACCATCGCTTAGACAATACCAAGATGAACAGCTTGAAAAATATGAATTACTAGAACTAGAAGACTTGGCAAGCCTTGCAAAAATAAGCTATGGGTATGATGAGGCACCATTCCCATTGTTCTCATTCCCACACAAAGACAAGTGGCTAATTGGAGTCTTTATGAACTTCAATGAGGATGGACCATCGTACTTTTGCCATGTTGCGTTGGATTCAGAGCCGACACAACCGTTTCTCAAATATGCAATGTATACTGGAAATGTTCCGGTATTTACTGACAACCTAAACGATCATGGGTACTCTTACATCAAAATAATAAAGCTGATTGAGACTCATCCACTAATTCACTATGAATAGCTTCAAAGAACGAATACGAAAACTAGCTGCACAAAAAAGTCCGCTCATACTTGCAAATGACTATGACGATCACAAAAACCTAGAATCTCGAACCATACAGAACATCAAGATACTACATCCGTATCTTTGCGCAATCAAGTTCAACTTTCATGTCTTATTGCCACTGGGAGAAAAACAAATCCTCAAAATCACAAATATTGCTCACGAGTGCGGCCTGCAAACAATTGCCGATATCAAGCTAAACGACATTGGCAACACCAACTTTGTTGCAGCGCAAACTTTGTGGAACTTGGGATTTGATGGAATAATAGTAAACCCAATGATGGGGCCTGCAAGTCTAGAAAAACTAGTCTCATTATCACACAAGAACAAAAAAGGCGTCATATCATTATGTCATATGAGTGCACCTGAGGCACGAGTAACATATGAGCTGAGTGTCAAAATGGGCTCAAAGAGCACACAAATCTACAAACTATTCCTAGATTGGGCAATCAAAATGTCCGCCGACGGGATAATTATTGGCGCCACATTTCCGGATATCATCAAATATTGCAAAAGCAAGAGCCACACCCTGAATGTCTACTCGCCTGGAATTGGAACGCAGGGCGGTGATATCAACAGCACCATAACTTCGGGATCTGATTATCTTATTGTTGGAAGAACAATACTGAGTGCCAAGAATCCAAAAAAGGTAGTACAGGAATTATTCGAGTCAGCTCGCAAACACTAGGCTTTTTGATTTACTCAATAAGTCTTTTGCATTTTGGTATGTCGTTTTGGAAAACGCATCATCAAACTCCAACCAAACATGATCCAAGTGCTCATCAGATAATGTGACGTCCTTGGTTTTTGTCTTTGCCAAGAAAAAAACAACTTCTTTTCTAACTCGCTTACCTCCATACTGATATGTGTACTGGATCTTTTCCTCAAATCCCCCAATGAATTCTATATCTGTGATACCGGTTTCTTCTTTGGATTCTCGTAGAGCGGCCTCTTTTAGCTGCTCATTTTTTTCTATTCTGCCTTTGACAAAATCCCAGTGGCCTGATGGGTAATGCAGAAGCAAAAACAATTTCTTGTTACCTTCATTTCTGAATAAAACTATGCCTGCTGATCTTTCTGTTATCTCTTGCATTATTTTCCAATTCTCCTGTTTCTTCTCTGAAATGTTCTGATTGCTCGCAGAAGATCAATCTTTCTAAATTCTGGCCACAAAATGTCCATGAAAATCAACTCACTATATGCTCCCTGCCATAGCAAAAACCCACTCATTCGTTGCTCACCGGATGTTCTAAGTATCAAATCTGGTGATTGTTGTGGTAAATGTGCAGTATACAGATTCGCCTCAATTACGTCCTTGTTGATATCATCTACATTGATGCTCCCATCCTTGATCCTGGTCGCTATTTTTTTTATCGCATCAACAAGCTCATTTTGGCCCCCATATGCAATCGCTATGTTCAGGTAATGCTGATCGTACCCCTTCGTTACCTCATCTAGTCTTTTTAGCACATCGTTGATGGCATCTGGCAAAAGCTCGGTTCTACCCATTGCCTTGACTCGCATCTTGTTTTTGTGAATTCTTGGATCGGAGTAGAGTTTTTCAAGTCTTTGTCGAATCAACTCATACAGGTATTCCAACTCGTTGTCCTTCCTGTCCAGATTTTCAGTGGACAGAACGTATAGTGTGATTATTTTGATGTCTAGTTCTTCGCACCAATCCAAAAAATTCTCAACTGCGTCCGCTCCCCTAAAGTGGCCGTTCTTGCTGATGGTTAATGCTTTTTTTGCCCATCTTCTGTTTCCGTCTAAAATGACAGCTATGTGGTTTGGTATGGTTCCACGTTTGATCTCTTTTTCTAATTTCTGAGTGTAAAATTTGTAAAAGTAAGCGAGGTATGGTGCCGCTTTTTCTATTCCGATAAGACTTCTCCTCCCTTCTTTTTCCTGTATTTCCGGAATAAGAAGGTGGCAGATATCAGTGTTATTGCAAGGCCTGCCAAAAATGGCGGAATCAAGGTAAATGAACTCTCGTCATTGATTAGCAGATTCGTGAACTGGTATACTGTCGGATATAGTGAAACAAGCACGATCATTCGTAAAATATCGGTGATTTGTCTGAGGCTTCCCTTGAGCCAGTTGCTGAGTAAAATTCCGCCAAAAATGGCCCCCATCCCAATCCACAAAAATGGTATTGCACCCGCAATGAATTGTCCAAACGTTACCCTATCTGAGAGAATGTTTGGAATACCAGACCCCAAAACTTGGGGATCCAAAATGTTTGTGTGAATTGCGGAAAATCCTGATAGAATAGAAGCAAGGCCGATTATCACCCCTGTTACCATTGTGAACATTCTGATCAGGCCTGCAGGTGTGGGTTTTGCCCAACTGGCCCAGGCCCTGTCAACATCAAATGCTCGAATCAGAAACGCACCACCCAAAATGCTGACCAATACCGCAAAGATTTCCTGAGTATAACCAGAGATTGTCCCAATTCCGCCAATCAAAAGCAAGATTCCTGGAACGCCCAAAAAGAATTTTGAATATTTGGAATCATATGCAATCATCTTTAGGTATTTTCCAAAGACTGCGTAGGAATACTCCACGCTCCGACTCACCTTCATCACACATCTTTGAACCGAAACTATTGGAACTACATTTTGTATAATCGGAATTACACTCTCGTCATCCTCACCGTCCGATACAATTACTGCGCCATTTGCTGAAAAACTTGATAGGACTGCTTTTACTTCGCGAATTATTTTTTCATCTGCCTGCACACCCCTGTCACCAACTCCTGCAACGACAATTACCTCGGCCTGATAGCCCTTACTGACTAGATCCTCGTATGTCTTTATTGCAAAGAAAATAGAGTTCGCATCTGCATCCTCTGGGTCTTGCAGTGCAAGCTTTTGT
>JAKAJY010000170.1 GCA_021824845.1 archaeon | reverse complement strand
ATTGCAAAGCAAGGATTCTCAGGCTATGTGGCAGAGGTACTGATTCTGAATTTCGGGTCGTTTGAAAATGTCCTAAAAGAGATTTCCCAGCTAAAGGCAGGCCAAGTAATCGGCAAGGCAGCAAAGGAATTTGATAGTAAAATAGTGATAATGGATCCAATCGATGCAAACAGAAATCTTGGAGCGGCAATATCCACTGAAAACATTGGTAGGTTTGCTTTATCAGCAAGAGCATTTCTGAAAAAACCATCGATTTCGTTTTTCACATCAAAGAAAAAGACTACAAAATTAGATACAAAAAATGTCCTGGTGATATCGTTTAGGTACAAGCCACGCAGCCCTGACATAATTTGGGGCCAAGTAAAACGGGCGGCAACATCCATCTCAACTCAGATGAATCAGGCTGGATTTACTGTACTGAAGAGATCGGCTACCATAACCACAGACACTGCTGCGTTATTGTTCTTGTTGCAATCAAAGGAGCTAGACAAATACCAAACTAGGATTGGTCCAGAATTTTTTGTCTCAGAGCATGTGGAAAAAATCATTGTCGCCAACAGGAAAAAAAGTCTTGCAATGTGGGTAAACGATGATGGAAAGGTCTGCTCTATGCAAAAAAGACAAAACACAGACGCCAAAATATTCCTAAAGAAGCTAATCCAAAACAATATTGAAAAATCTGGCGTTCCCGCAGGCCTAAAGTCCGAGATAAAAAAATTCAAGATAACAACAGCAAATGCAACAAAAGGCAAATCCATTAAAGAGGCTGCACGGGACTTGGTCTCAACGGATGAGACAATTTTTTCCACTTAGAGATCTAACCAAAGAACCACACAATACCATACTAGGCTACCCAAGGGCAACAAAATCACAGATTCAGACCAGAATCAATGAGCTAAAAAAGCTCGGAATAAGCGGAGTAATCTTTGAGGGTTCAATGATCATAAACAAGATCTGTGTTCTAGGAAAAGGCTACACTGGCGTTGTGGTGCTGGCAAAGCTAGGTACAAAAAAGGTCGCACTAAAGATTCGACGAACTGATTCGCCAAGACCTGACATGAAGGGTGAAGCCGCACTATTGCAGGCAGCAAACAAGGCAGGCGCAGGCCCCAAACTAATTGCCAGTAGCAAGAATTTTTTGGTAATGGAGTATCTGGATGGCGTAAAGATCTATGATTGGATTAAAGACCTAAAGGGAAAGGGAAGTTCTGCCTCGCTCAAAAACACAATACGCAAGGTTCTCACTGATTGTTATAGATTGGATTCTGCAGGAATTGATCACGGCGAGCTGAGCAACATAACAAAACATGTCATTGTTGGCAAAAAAATCACATTAATTGATTTTGAGAGTTCTAGTCTTGAGAGAAAAGTCTCTAATGTGACATCTGCATGCCAAGCGATTTTGATCGGCTCGGGCATTGCAAAAATGGTAAATAGAATCTACAAGCTGCCACCAAAGCAAAAAATCATCACAGTACTACGAAAATACAAGGAACTACGAACCCAGGAAAGTTTTGATGATGTGCTTGATGCACTCAAGTTAACTTGAGTGCACCACTAAATCATCTAAGAAAGGATCGCAAGCTAGCAAAAATAATCGATCTAGTCGGAGAATTCAATCTCTCGCTGACAAAAAATCCATACGAATCTTTGGTTGAAGCAATCATCACGCAGCAGCTATCAGCAAAGGCAGCTGATTCCATTTCTACAAGATTTCGGGCAATCTATGGAAAATTTCCAAAGCCAGCTGATGTGGTAGGAACATCTGATGCCAAGCTACGTAAAGCAGGTCTATCCTACATGAAAGTATCATACATCAAGGATCTCTCAAAAAAAGTAGAATCAAAAGAGATCAGACTATCCTACATGAAAAATCTAAGCGATGAAGAAGTTATTGTACAGTTAACTCAAGTCAAAGGAATTGGCAGGTGGACTGCAGAGATGTTTTTGATATTCTCACTTGGAAGACTGGATGTTCTGCCTGTTGGTGACCTAGGCTTGAGAAAAGGCATCAAAAATCTATATTCGCTGGAAGAGCTGCCAGAAAAAGAGCAAATTGAGCGCATTGCGGAAAAATGGAGACCATACCGAAGTGTGGCTACGTGGTATTTGTGGCGAAGTCAAGATGAATCAATAGAATGATTTTTTATTAAAAACCAGATTAATGGTGTGATTGCAAATTCTGCTTTTCCTGTTGGTTGTGGTGTCTATGGTAATGATAACATCGATAAATTCTGCAAATGCAGAAGAGATCCCAAACTGGATTAAAAGCAAGATAAAACTCTGGACTCTAGATAAGGTAGAGGATTCCGCGTTTGTTGACTCGCTAGTAGAGCTGAACAAGCGAGATTTGATAAAATTCCAAAAGATAAAGGTCGCTCAAAACACATACACCCTACCAAAATATGGTGAGACAGTTCTCATCAAAATTTCTGGTCGAAGTAGTGATGTGGGGCAGACAAGCCCAGTCTCCTTGGTTGTAACTAGGCCAGACGGCATACGAACAGAGTACACAATTCCGGTTTTGCAAAGCGGATCATACTCTACATCAATTCCATTGGATCATGATTCGCCCACTGGTACGTATGAGATCATTGCATATCATGCAGGAAAAGAGATGTCTCCGTACTATTTTGCTGTACAAAAAAACTCGATCATTCCAAGCTGGATGAAATCATCTGTCAGATGGTGGGTTGAAGGAAAAATCTCTGATTCAGAGTTTCTATCTGGCATCCAATATTTGATTGACAAAAAGATTTTGGTGTTGGATGTAGTAGATGCTACCAAAATAGATCCAGGCCTTGATGTTTCGATTCATGGTCAAAAGGCAGTAAGGCGTGGAACCACGCAAAATCTGGACATTCACGTAGAAAATTTTGAAGGAGATGTGGATGGTGCTACGGTTTTTGTGCGCGTTGAGAACTATGGTGAGGACATACTGGAGGAATTCAAAGGGGAGACTGACTCTGATGGGAATTATTCCATATCGTGGGAGCTGAGCACGGACTATACTGACATTGAGACATTTTTGGTATATGTGGATGTCACAGATGGAATAGCATCAAAAACCAAAGTGTTCACATTTGAGGTGTATTGCCTTTGTGGCGAGTCAAACTGTAAATGCAGAAACTAAAACAGGCATCCAAGGCTTAAGGTCAATTACGGCGGTATTTTGACGACAACCTCAAACGCCTATCCATACTATACCAGTCAAGCTATTATCCAGCATGCTGTTCAAATTGGACGCACTCGGTACCAAATTGTGATTTTTACAAGATATGGGGGTCAGGCACAGGTTGTGCGTAAAATGGGGGCAGATTGGCTTCGTATTGTGATAGATGTGCGGATTTTATTGGCAGATCAAATCAGGATTTGAAATTGATGGCATGGTCTTGTTGTACAATCCTATTTTAATGCTGTAAATCTTTGTCAGATTTCCTTACGTCAAAAGGAACTGTTATGGATTACTTTTTGAAATTAAACCAATCAGAAGCATCTTTAATATCATCTTTCATTAGTGCCTTTCCTACTCCTTTAAGATAAGGATCGTTTTCTACTACACCATAAATTTTGAGGCCAAGACCAACAAGTCCATGATGTATTCTATAACCACCGATGTAGACTTTAGATGGATTGGTTTGAGTTCCATAAAGAACAAATCAGATTACAATCTTTTTCACCAATTTGTTCTAATGTCAATGGTTTGGGTTTTTGTTTAGATTTCTTTGTAATTTTCTTTCTTGGTTTTGCTTCTAACTTCAGTTTTTTCCTGACTAAATTTTGTATATTTTTATCAAGAATACTCATGATTAGTCATCACTTAACAAACTTAAAAATAATAATAATCCTGCACCTATGAGCCAACCCTGTGTTACATTCAGTTTTTCAGATTGCTGTTTTAATCTAGTCTGAAGTTCTTCGTTCATTTTGATATACTTAATTTTTTCACTTTCTGAATCCAAAAGAATCTTCAATATCTGAGGATTATTTTCAATTTCCTTCACTGCTTCTTTCGGCGTCTGCGCTAATTTTCTCATTAATTTATCTCTAAATTCATCACTTAACATATTACTTATTATTTTCTTAAGAAGATTCTTTATTTAAAGTTGACGGTTTTTTCATTTTGAATCAATGTTGTCCATTAATCGTTACCTTCGATTTTGATTTCTGGTTTGTTTGTTGGCATTTTTCCTTCTAACCCCATGTGTAAGTGAATGTAGTTATGATAAATCTGAAACCATAAAAATTATTTTTCATAATAAATGGGGCCGGTGAGATTTGAACTCACGATCTCTAGCACCCCAGGCTAGCATCTTAACCAAGCTGGACTACGGCCCCTAAGAAGCCACACAAAACGTGAAATAATTAAATCGTAGGATCACTAAAATCACTCCATGAAGATCTGCTCTATTTGCCACAAGATTTCCGGTACAAACGATGATCATACAAACTGCAAAGAAAAGCTACGAATTGAACTAGAAGCAGAGGACTTCAAAAAAAGCATTCCAGAAAAACTAGACATTATGAAAAATCCAGACGATATTTCAGCTGATCTCAAAGCTCTGATGGGTCACATGAGCAGAGAGAAAAAGGAATCATAACCATTTTTCAATTCGCTCCTTTTCAAATTGTTCTTTTTCAATCATGTGTTGTGGCGCAGGCTCGTCTAATCGTGTAATGGGATCCGGACTTGCAAACATGTCCACATAGACATATCCCGCAGTGTTTCCCATTTCCACAAAGCAGCCACCCTTGCCATCAAATATCGAATTGTTCTGCTCTCGCTTTATTTGTGAAATGATATCTCGCGCTACTGCAACTCCCTGGCCTTCCGCAAAGATTCCAGCCTTTGGTACTGCTATTTTGTCAGTTACCATCATTGTGGTAACATCACCTATTGCATAAACTGAATCAACGCCGGTCTTGCAGTTTCGCTTTACAGGTATGTATCCGCCTTCCTGTGCCAGGCCACACTCGTACACTGTCTTTGGCGCCTTGTGCGGAGGTATTGCAATCAACACATCAAAGTCAGCTTCATTGCCGTCTTCGAATTTCAGCTTGCCTTTCTGAACAGATTTGGTTTTACAATTTCCATGGAATCTGATTTTTTGTTTTTCCAGCATCTGTAAAAGCTGCTTGCTGACATCAGGTCCTGCCGCAGGAAGCGTAATTGGCGCAGGACTGTAAAAGTCAATTTCAATATCATTCCGTACTTTTTGCTCTTG
>JAKAJY010000134.1 GCA_021824845.1 archaeon | reverse complement strand
TTTGTTTTTCCAGCATCTGTAAAAGCTGCTTGCTGACATCAGGTCCTGCCGCAGGAAGCGTAATTGGCGCAGGGCTGTAAAAGTCAATTTCAATATCATTTCGTATTTTTTGCTCTTGCAGCATCGATTCTATTATCAGTGCAGCCTCAAATGGGGCTGGCGGACACTTGTAGGGCATTCCGGTAATGACAAATGCAAGCTTGCCTGATTTCATGTCCAGGATTTTTTGCCGGATTTTTGGTCCATGTTCCAGATCATACAGAATAAAGCCATTTTCAACTAGGCCTGAAATTTTTTCTGGTGCAAGCTCGACGCCCATTGCTATTATTAGATAATCATATGATAGTTCCTTGGTTTGTGTTTTTACTCGCCTTCTGCTCGGATCAATTTGTGTTACTGATTCGTTTACAAACTCGATTCCCTTTTTGGATATGGCGTGCAGGGATCTTTTTGAATTCTCAAATGTACGAGTTCCCTTTATGATCCAAAGCTTGACCAAATCCATCATGAAGTAGTCTTTTTTGTCAATGATGGTAATTTTGGCATCAGGTAGATTTGCTCGCAATTCATTGGCAGCTGCCAGTCCACCAAACCCCCCACCTAAGATTAGAATCTGTTTCATTTATCGTTCTTGTGTGGTTGGTCTGATCAAAATTTCGTTGACATTCATGTGTGGCGGTGACTCTACTGCAAACAGTATGGCATTTGCAATGTCTTCTGCCTGTAGTGCGACCATTTTCTTGGTAGCCTCGACAAATCCCTTGAGTGATTCGTCAGTAATGGTGTCGTTGAGTTCTGTTGCAACAACTCCTGGCTCGATGCTTGTAACTCTAATGTTTGATCGTACGCTGAATTCCTGTCGCAGTCCTTCAGAAAATGCTGCAACTGCATGTTTAGTGGCACAATAAACAGAGCCTGCAGGAAACACAATTCTTCCGGCAACCGATGAAATGTTTACGATATGGCCGGATTTTTTGGCATTTAGGTGTGGAATCACAGCTCCAGTACAATACAAGACTCCTTTGATATTGACATCAATCATTTGATCCCATTCAAATACTTTCAAATTTTTAAAAAAGCTAAGCGGCATCAGTCCAGCATTATTTACCAGAATATCTACAGTTCCCCATTTCTTTATGACAGCATCCACAAACGAATCACATTCTGATTTTTTCGTTACATCCAGCTTTTGCACAAAGGCCTCGCCGCCATTTTTCTCTATTTTTTCCCTTAGTGATTCTAGTCTGTCTGTTCTTCTAGCACCAATTGCAACCTTGGCGCCTGCTTTGGACAGTGCAAGTGCTGTTGCCTCGCCTATTCCGCTTGATGCGCCGGTTATGATTGCTATCTTACCATTAAGCATGATACGATTCTTTTGCAGTCGTTGTTTTATGTTTTTAGTTTTTTACAGTTTATTAGCAGATCTGTACAATCCAAAAATCAGTGAAGAAAGTAAATTGCGTATATTGCGGAAATGAAACAGATCTGCCGTTTGAGTGCAATTACTGCAGGGATGAGTTTTGCTCAGAGCACAGACTTCCAGAAGAACATAGGTGTGTGAAGCTCAGCTCAATTCGTGCAAAAAGATTTGGCGAAAAAAAGGTAATTCGTCAGAAAAAGGGATTTTTCAGTAAACTCTTTGGGAAATAGCTAGTAAATTGATCGTCCAGGCTTGATTTTGGCTATTTTTGCCTGATATAGCAAGGCAGCAGCAAGTGCAAACAACACTAATGCCGTTAGCCAATGAGCAGTAATCAAAGTAAGATATGCGATCCCAAACCCAATGGATACAATAGCTTGAGAGAAGAGCTTCATCCAGTTTGCAAGCTTGATTACTCTAAATAACATCTCTACTAAGAACAGTGCCGCCACCGGATAGATAGTCAGCAACACAAAGTCAATTACATCAATTCCCTCAATGTGTGACATTATTCTTGGATGGTGATTTTGACTGCGATGTTTTTTGCAATTAGTGCCTGTGCGTTCTCGTTGGGAATGGTTGCGATTTCCTCTGTCTTGTATGGACCATATTTGGTATAGTCCGCGCCTACAAACTGATCAAAGTCCTTTAGGAATCTCACAGGAATTGGCTTGACCTTGTGTTTTTTTGATACAGATTCGAGTAGCTTGGTTCTGCCATTTAGGGTAGCAGATAGGATCGTCTCTTTTCTCTCCTGCTGGTCCTGCAGTGATTCAATGATGTATTTTTCCTCATCAAGCAGATTGGTCAGATCCATCCCACCATGACTCACCTTGCTGACTCTGGTTTTCAATAACAATGACACAATTTGTGTGATCATTTCTGTCAGCTTGTTTTTTATCTTGTTTTCAATTCCATCGTATGATTCGCTTTTTAGTTTTCCAAGATATTCAGCTAGTCCAAGATAAAATTGCGGATCAATTTCTTGGACGAGATCATTTTCAATTTCTCTGATTAGAGCAGAGTACAACGAGTTTAGATCAATTTTTTTTGTTTCTGACATGAGACACCTTAAGCCTTAAATCCAAGGCTTATCCGATTTAAGTCTGAAGGAACAAACTTGCCATATAAAGTAACGCACGGCGATACAACACAAATCAAGTATTCTCCAGATGAGGTCTTTGCAAAAATAAAACACGAAAACATTCGCTTTATTGATTTACAATTTTCTAGCCTGGTTGGCAGATACCACCACACCACGATTTCTGCCGATACTTTTACACCAGACCAAATGATGGACGGCCTGCCAAAGTTGGATGGCTCATCCATTGTCGGATTTACCAGCGTTGATGATTCGGATCTAGTGCTCAAGCCAGATCCAAACACATTTGCCATCATACCATGGGTGACGGAGAAAAAGACCGCACGTCTCATCTGCGATGTTTATTGGGGCAGGGGCAGAGGGAGATTAGAGCGAGACCCAAGGGCAATTGCACAAAAAGCAGAAGAATATCTGAAAACCCAGGGCTTTGATTTCAGCTATTGGGGTCCAGAGGTCGAATTTTTCGTATTTGATAAGGTCCAATGGGATGTTCTAACTCCATACAAGGGCCAATCATATTCCATAGAATCAAAGGAAGCACCATGGAGCCAGGAAGGAACCGGCTATCCAATGGGGCTCCAAGAAGGCTACTATCCATCCACACCATCTGATACACTAACCGAGTTTAGAAACGAGTGCGTCGATGTGCTGAATGGTCATTTTGGCATTCTGTGTGATAATCATCATCATGAGGTAGCAACTGCGGGCCAGTGTGAAATAGACATCAAATATGATTTTCTGACAAATGCCGCAGACGGTGCGCAGACCTACAAATATGTTGTAAAAAATCTGGCGCAAAAATTCGGCAAAGTAGCTACAATGATGCCAAAACCCATCTCCATGGATGCCGGCTCTGGCATGCACACAAATGTCAGTTTGTGGAAGAACAACAAGAACGCATTTTACGATAAAGACTCTAAAGACGAAATAAGTCAGGTAGGTAGATATTTCTGTGGAGGCATACTAAGCCACGCAAGAGCACTTTGTGCCATTACAAATCCAACCACCAACTCTTATCACAGATTAGTGCCGGGCTATGAGGCACCAGTATACATTGCATGGAGTCCAAGCAACAGATCAGCAGCCATCAGGGTACCAGAGCATTTCCGAGGAGAAAAATATTCTTACCTAAAGAGATTCGAGTATAGAGCACCAGACCCGTCATCCAATCCATATTTGGTGTTCTCTGCAGTCTTGGCGGCAGGCCTTGATGGAATCAAAAAGAAGACCGAGCCAGGTGACCCAGTGCTGGAGAACATTTACCACATGACAAAAGAAGAGCGCTCAAAGCGCGGAATCAAAACGGTCCCAGCAAATCTCGGCGAGGCACTAGATGAGTTAGAAAGCGACCGCAAGTTCCTCAATCCAATTTATTCAAACGAAGTGATTGACAAAATTATAGAAATTGGCAGAAAGGATCACAGAGAGATATCAATTCGTCCACATCCGCACGAGTTCTATCTTTACTTTGATGTCTAGGCCAACGGTCTGCCAGTAAGCTGCAAAATGTAATACAGTGATATTGCGAACAACCCAAATCCGATTCCAATGTAGAATCCTCGTTTCTTATCAGATGTTGCTGCCTTGTAGATCATTATTGCTCCGGCAAGTCCAACAAACAAAATGATCACACCGTATATGGTAAAGTCAAGTGTTCCACCCTGAATGAATGGATAAAAGACGCCAGAGAGTAATGCAAAGAACGCGATTATGTATGCGTATTTGACAGATGTGAGAACTTTGGTTGCGCCACTCAACGGTTTTTTTAAAAATTCTTAGGAAATAAACGTTTGATGGAATTACATGTCCATGCCCATGTCGCCCATGCCACCCATTCCTGGCATGCCACCCATACCGCCCATTCCTCCCATTCCAGGCATTCCGCCCATGCCACCCATGTCTCCTCCTGGAGGTCCGGCAGATTTTGCGACAGAGATAACATCATCGATTCTTAATAGCATACATGCAGCCTCGGTTGCGGCAGATACTATTTGGTTTTTGACAGAGAGTGGCTCGATTATCTCGCTTGTCTTCATGTTGCCGACTCGTCCCTTCATTACATCAACTCCGGTCCATTTTTCTCCCTTGAGTTGCTTTGATCGTAAATTGGTTAGTGTGTCAATTGGGTCCATTCCAGCATTCTCCGATAGTGTCAATGGAATTACTTCTAAGGAGTCTGCGAATTTCTCTACTGCTAATTGCTCTCGTCCTTCCAGGGATTTTGCCCAATTACGTAGTCTTGTTGCAGCAAATGTCTCTGGTGCGCCACCGCCTGCCACGATTAGTGGGTTTTCCATGACATCTTTTACTACCATTAATGCATCGTGAACTGATCTGTCTACTTCATCAACTACTCGCTGTGAGCCGCCACGGAGTAACAGTGTAACAGATTTTGGGTTCTTGCATCCTTCAACAAAGACCCATCTATCTTCCTCAATTTTGCGCTCTTCTACTAGTTGTGCAGTACCAAGGTCTTTTTCATATAGATCATCAAGGTTTGTTATGATTCTAG
Source organism: archaeon (assembly GCA_021824845.1). Classification (GTDB taxonomy): domain Archaea; phylum Thermoproteota; class Nitrososphaeria; order Nitrososphaerales; family Nitrosopumilaceae; genus Nitrosotenuis. Next base: position 257 of record JAKAJY010000134.1, on the reverse strand, counting down.
CACCGGTTGCCTTTGCAAGTTTTGTCATGTCAGATTCCTTGACACGTCTTACTGCCATGATTCCAGCTCGTGCCAAATAGTGCTGTGCCATGTCGTCAATTCCTTTCTGACATAGCAAGAGATTTGCACCGGAGCCGATTACTTTGTCAACCATGTTTTTGAGCATTCTGTTTTCCTCATCCAAAAATGTCTTCATTTGTTGAGGATTTGAGATATTGATTTTTGCATCAAATTCTGTCTTGTCTATTTCCAGTGCG
>JAKAJY010000046.1 GCA_021824845.1 archaeon | reverse complement strand
AATGCACCAGAGAGTCGTTCCGAGGAGATCTCAAAGCCCTCCTCGACTGCATCAATTCCTAAAAATATCAACAGCCCGGCAGTCAATGCCAAAAAGAATTTGTATTTTGCAGGGCTCATCTTGGTAATGAATGGGAACCATAACAATCCAATCATGACAGGAATTATTCCAACATAGGTTCCAATTACTGCAAAGTATGATACAAGATCAAGGCTTGGCTTCATTGCAGGGGCTGCCGCCTCTACTGACTGTGCGAAACGAGTTCCATCATTTACAGTAAGGCCTATCTCATATGGCTCTGCCTCGTTCCACTCAAAGGGGATTCTAACTAGAGCTGTTTCAAATCTTGATAGGTGTGCGTCCGGCTCTATTGCGGCAGGATGAATTCTGTCATTGACATCAGCTTGTGCAATTGAAAGATCGATCGGCCCAGTGTTTCTCACAGTGACCTGAATCTCGGATTTTACAAATTCTATTCTCTCTATTGTAATGTCTGGTAGCGGTGTTCCAAAATTTAACAGATCAGCGCCAGGCCCAAACAGATACAGAATCATTGCAGCCAGCAAGACAATTGGAATTATTCCTGCTGCCAGAATCTTTGTCTTGGAGGTCTTTGTGGATTCCATTATTGAATGACCTCGTCTTTGACTAGGAACAGTCCGGTCCAGCCCTTTTCGGCAAACTCAGTCTTGTGCGCATGGAACATGAACTTGCCAGGCATATCATAGGTAAACTCCATGATTCCCCGTTCGCCCTGCGAGAAGGTCATCATGTCGGTAAATGCACTAGGCACCTCATACGTGCCTGTTGGGTAATAATGGTACAGGTTTCCATGAAGGTGAAAATTGTTGATTTGATCAAATTCCAAGATATTGACTACATACAGCCTTACCAGCTCACCAGTCTTGATCTGGATTGGATGATGCTGGTAGTAAAACGGAATTGTGTTTGCTGCATAGAAATTATTCTCAGTGTCAAAGTCAGTATCAAACCCGTTTAGGACCATCACCATCTCGTCGGCATGTGGTCTTGGCTCCTTTGGATCAACAATATACACGCCATACAATCCATGAGAGATGTGTTCCTCTAGTGGCATCACATGACAATGATATGGATGAACTCCTACAGGGCCTGCCTCAAACTCGTAGGTAAACTGTCCACCGTTTCCACCTACCGGCTCAAATACTCCATCCATTTCAGCTGCATGAAATCCGTGGAAGTGTATTGTGTGCTGTTTTGAGCCTTGATTGATGAATTTTACTTTGACCCAGTCTCCTTCCGTTGCGCGAATGGTGGGTCCTGGTACGGTTCCATTAAAGGTCCAAACATTATAGAAAACACCTGGGGATATCTCCATTACTTTGTCATCATTAGCTATTATGGTGTATTCCCGTACTGTCTTTCCGTCAATGTTAGATATTCTTCCATAGTTGAATTCTCGGAGATACTTGTCTGGATCGATTTCAACTGTTTGAGCAGTATAGATAGGATCCAGTACCTGTCCGGTTGTTTTGATTACAGCTCCAGAATGAGTCAGAAATGTTTTTTCTTGGTTTGCGTTGATTTGTATTGGATAAACAAAGTAAAGCGTAGCTAGGATCGCAGTTACTGCTAGGGCAAATATCATTTTTGAGAACGACTTCACTATGTCATCATAGCAAGATTGTTTATTTAAAGTTAGCCTAGGCTAACTTTGTTAGCCAAGACTAAATTTCTAGGCACAAAATTCCCAACAAATTACGCCTCAATACCAATATAGAGCATAAAGATGGCAATGGTTAATGAAAAAGGCACCGTTGATCCTCTTTGTTGGCGGAGCGTTAGTTGCAATAGGAATGATCCTATCATATACTGGTGCGTCATTTATCTCAGGACAAATATCAATCAAGGAATCACTGCTAAACAACACAATTCCTGCAGAGCTGCAAAAAGAGCTAGACCCATCAATTACCAACAAGGGCGCATTTGTGATTCGTGCAGAAGGGTTTGACAAGACATCACTTGTTGCAAGCCTGTATGATCCAAGTGGCACAGAAATTGTAACAAAGCAGATAACACAAGTATCAACTGAAGAATATTTCGATATTGAAAGCAGGGGAGACTATAAGATAATAGTGCAGAATTCAGGCCCAGAGACTCCGATAGTTTTGGGACTAACCCACATGCCAGACAAATCATTAATAGCAATAAACATGCTAGGCCAATCCATGATCATATCAGGATTTGTCGGAGTCGGAATTGCTGCAATATATGCGCTAAAGAATAGGAAAAAAGTCTAGTTAAGATAGCTGTCAAGCTCGGTTAGCCCATCAACTACGCCCTTGTAGTTTTCATCGTTCTCCATAAATTTGGCTAATTTTTCAGAATCGACTCCATATGCAGTACCAGACACAATGACAAATCCAGATTCCACCAAATATTCCAATCTTGTTTTGATTTCAGATTCTGGGATACCAAGCATGGATGATAATAGTGCAGATTCTTTTGGTCCGGATTCCAATTCTGTCATTATAATTGAAACATCCGGATTAAACAGTGAATCGGCTATCTTTGATTTATCATAGGACATTGACTTGGCTAGTTTTTTGAGCCTAATATCTTCTTGGTGTTGTATAGATAGTCAATTACCAAGACTCGGTCCATGTTGTTTTGGTTTATGTGGTATGTCTTTCCCTGCAAGGCTTTTTCCATTTGCTGCACATATTCCAACAGCTCCATTTCCTCACTTACTACAATAGAATCGATTTGGATGTTTTCGCGGATACATTTTTTTGCCTCAGATATTGTTCTCTCGTCTACTTTTGGGTCGACTTTTTTGTATCTGTAGCAAAGATAGACCTGTGTGCCCAAGTTTTGGTCGATCTTGAGGTTACGCTCGGATCTTATTTTTGATAGCAGAGAATCGTTTGGCACGTAAAAATTCGAGTATGGCTTTTCAGACAAGATGGACTCTTTTTGGGAGTCATTATCAACAAAGCATGCGCTTGGCTGCCCATCGGTTACCATTACGATTCTTTTGTTTTTTGCACTAGTCTTTTGTAATAGTTTTTTTGCCAGACGGAATGCTGCCTGATAGTTGGTATAGTGTAGGAACTCGTCGTTTGCATCATATGTTTTCAAAAACGGAATGTCAAGTGGGTTTATCACCGAGGCCATTGACGCAAAGCCAACTATACTAATGGAATCATTTGGGAAGAATCTGTTGTTCAAAACATAAAGGCCCCATAGTGCACGCTTGGCTGCCTCGATTCTACTCATGCCGGAACTATCCAAAGACGATTTCATTGTAGAGCTCAAATCAATGCAATACACAATGGCAGCAGAGACATCCTCCGTGGTTTCATATTCCTCAAAGTCATCAACATCCAAGTCTAGTGGAAATTCGAGTGACTTTGTCTGCTTGCTGAGTCGCTGAATTGTATTTAGCAGACTTGATGAAACATTTAGGAGTTTTAGGTCCCCTCCAAGCTCAAACTTTTTTGTAGTATCCAGCATTGTGGCGCCTGCACCTACGGATTTGGTCTCATGTAGTCCAAATTCGCCTGGTTTTAGCTGGTTTAGCAGATCCCGCAGAATTTGGTTGCCTATTGCAAAAAACCCTTTTTTTGTAAGCCAGTTTTTTTCGTCTTTGAGATAACCATGTTCCATCAGATACTTTGTGATGGACTTTGTGTCATCGTTTTGAGGTGCAGAGTCGGATTCGGTTTGGGTCTGCTCCGTGCTGGATTCTTTGATCTCGCCTTGTAGGATAGATTCCAGATCTTCAAGGCTAGGTGCCTTTTCCCGCATGGATTGTTTTGCAAGGCTTTGCATTAGTTTTTCAATTGTATTTTGATCTAACCCATCCTTTGGCGCTTGACTCTGTTTTTCCTCAGTGCTGGACTGATATACGAAATTCTTGAGATTATGCTGCAACATAACCTGTGTCTTTTTTGTCGATGATCTTTGGGGTTAAGTAACACAGTCCATCCAAGACTATCTCCAAGACTGCCGATCTAAACTCAGAGTCGGTTTTTTGATCCGGTGTGAGATTTTGGTTTGGAGTCTTACCTGCAAGGCTTGATTGTTCCTGAAGGATTTGCTCTGATTGAGATTGTATGGTTTTGGATAGATTAGCAAATCCCAAGAGTTGGTTGGAATATGATGCCGGCCCGTTCTGCCAAACCATCCCCTGTGATACCTGAAATGTCTTGCCAGAGAATTCTTGTTTTATTGCGTCCAGTGTCTCTTGTGGAATGGCTTGGACATATTCTAATGCGGTCTCTTTGATGGAATCGTTCAGAATGGACTCGAATACTTTGCGGCGATTTTCCAGAGTATCATCGATTTCAGATAGCTCGAATTTTGCAATCTGTCCCAAGCAGTACATATCAGAGTGACGAGGTACTGGGACCAGCTTGTGCGATATTGCACGCGTTCTCTCTGATTCTCCAACCAACAATTCTAGCCCATGTATTCCAAATCTTACGCTAACACCCTTTGCCTGATTTATCTCAGGATTTGCACGAGCCTTGTGCACAAGTCTTGCCAAGGTCTTTAGGACAAATACTGGAATCATACAGTTTGCGATTTTTGCTTCTTGCAGTATGATGTGCATTTCATCTAAGATGGTCTTTGGATAATGAGTATGGATGTGAGACTTTAATCTATCATATAGCGGCTCGATAATTTTGCCCGAATGAGTATAGTCAATTGGATTTGCTGTTGCAAAAAATACGGTCTTTGGCTCAAAGACTACAGGGTATGATCCTGTGGTGTATTTTCCCTCTTGCAGTACGGATAATAATGCAACCTGTTTTCTTGGGTCCAGTACTGGCAGCTCATCAATGCAGAATATCCCATGTTTTGCCTGCAGTAGCTGTCCTGGAGAATACGAGTCGATTTTGAATATTTCAACTCCTTTCTTTGCCACCTTGATTGCATCAATATATCCAACCAAGTCTTTGACAGAAATGTCTGGTGTTGCCAAGATATAACGAAATCTTTGAGCGCCTTCAATCCAAGATATTTTGGTGTCTAGATTATGGTCTTGGATTTTTTTTGCACTCTCTGGACTGATGTGAAATGTCGGTGATGTACCAGTAGGTTCTTGTCCCTCTAATAGTGAGATAAGATCAGGTGCTAGAAGATCCATCGGAGTGTCATTTGTAATAGAGCCGTCAATCACCGGAATTGGTGATAAGAGATTTTTTGCAATCACCTCAACTAGTCGAGTCTTTGCCTGGCCGATTTGCCCAATCAAAAACACGTCATGGCATGAAAGAATTGCACGATCCAATGCCGGAACCACGTCGTCGTCATAACCCAGTATGCCTGGGT
>JAKAJY010000029.1 GCA_021824845.1 archaeon | reverse complement strand
ACACTGTACTCATTGTTACTGGTGGCTAAACAGAAAGGAAAACGAAGAGATATCAGTATCGGATTGGAAAAAGATCATAGATGAGAAATTCAAGAAAAATCATGTATTCATCATAACTTTGGTTGGCGGTGAGCCGACAATGCGACCGGATGTCGTGGAATTGTTCATAAAAGAATTTCCAAAGCGAGTCTGCCTTGTCACAAATGGTACTTTGCCACTAAAAAAATACAAGGACATTTACTTTTACTGGATATCAATTGATGGCAACCAGGAAATCCATAACCAAATCCGAGGCCACAACGCACACCAGACTACTAAAAAGAACATTCTGGATTATATCAAAAATAATGGACCCAAAGCCTACAAAGACATTTGGATTACAATGACAATAAACTCGCTAAACTATGCCACCATCAAAGATGTGATTGAAGAATGGCGTCCATACTCCAACAAGATAGGATTCCAGTTTCACACTCCGTTTGCAAAGGGTGATCCGTTATGGATGCCGTTTGGCCCAGAGCGAACCAGAGTAATAGATGAAATCATTTCACTACGAGAAAAATATCCAGACTACATCATCAATCCACCCAGCCAGCTGGAACTAATGAAAAAGAGCTGGGGAGGGCAGGGAACAACACCAATTGACTGCCCTACATGGGCCATCTTATCAGTGGACCACATGGGCCGGGAAAAACGCCCCTGCTGCATTGGAAGCGCAGAAAACGACTCCATGAAGCCAATCTGCGAGGAATGCGGCCTTGGCTGCTATTCTGTTTTGGTTGGCTTTGGCATGAAGGGCTAGTAGCACTCCGTATGTTATTGATTCCTCTGTGATCTATTGTGAATATGCTTATCCGATTTTTACATCATCATACAATGATGCTTGGACTGCTAAGCTTTGGGCAAATCAAGATGGTATCACAATTCTGCAAGGATGTGATATCCGATAACCAAGACATCGTATTCATCTGCGCAATCAACAAAAACGGCAGAATAATAGACATGGAAAAAAAAAATGATTCAATATTCTCCTTGCTATCAAAACACGAATCAGAAATTCTATTCATGCAAAGAATACTACAAATATCCATGATGAGGGATTTGGATGAAAAACTCGGCAAGCTAGGAATGGCAATAATGGAGCGCGAATATTTCACGGAATGTTTGTTTCCATTCAATGACGGCGCAGTCCTGATCTTGTTTAATTCATCAGACATTCGATCAATAGCAAAAAAGATCTGGTCCCAAGTTCAACTATTAGATGAGCAGATCAAAACACCGCTAGCCTGTTAATTTTTTATTATGGCGTAATCAAATTCCGATGCCAAAATAAGACATGTGTAGGTCGGGCCAGCTAAACTGCATCTCTCATCATATGACGACGCCATTATACCACGATGAGTTTTTGATAATAAAAGACTGGCACAAATAAAGTTCGTACCCTAGGGAATACTATGTTTGGTATGGTATGATATGGTTTATGACCTGTATTCTGATTGGTTTATCTCTTTGACTAGGCTGGATATGCACCTAATGCAGAATGCTTCATTTGACAGGTCTGGCTTGTGCGAGCTCATCATAGTATAATGGTGAAAATTTCTATTAAGAAATCAGCAAATAGATTTCAGATTTTTCGGATCATTATGGGATCCAAAATGCGATCAATTTGAGCACCATACCATAAGGAATCCTCACAAATTGGCTCAAAAAATACATAATCACACAAACCCATTAGAAATCATCTTGGTTGAGAGCAATTATGATATTTTAGGCGTAAAGCAGGGCTCTACACAAAAAGAGATTCGAGATGCATTTCGCAAATTAATACTGGATCATCACTCAGACAGGGGAGGAGACGAGGAAAAAGTCAAAAAAATCATCCAAGCATACGAAGACCTCAAGCTTGGCAAGGCATATCCGGATTCTGATGATGAAAAGCTCAAAAAATCAAAGGTCTACACGGGCGATTCTGAAGAGGAAAGAAGGCGCAGAAACCTCGTCTTATCTGGAGATGTCGCAAGAGAGATGAAAGTAGCTCAGGATTGGGCGTCACTTCTTCAGCGTGATGATGCAACAGGCTCCAAACTGTTTGGCTCAAAGGAACTGGGTGAAATAGAGTTTGAGCGAAAAAAGACAGGAGAACTATCCATCAAGGGCAAGTTCTGGGCAGGGCAGCTCACATATAATGACACAATATACATGTCTGGTAGCATCACCAGTCCGTACTTTGCATATGCCGATGAGAACAAGACCCAGATCACAGTAACCAAAGGCAACTTCATACTGGTTGACCCATTACAAAATAATTTCACAATAGAACACGGAGCAAAGATACTCTCAGAAAACGGAGATATAATAGCAGGAAATGTAATTGGAATAAAAGAAACACTCCAAGACCCACACGGTAGAGTCGGAATCTTTCTTACAAAGGAGCACTTTACTGAGCTACGCGCACCAAGGGGTAAGGTAATTGTCGGCACAGCAAGAGAAACCGTATTACTAGATGGCGAAACCGTAGCTGCAAACAATTTGGTAAATAACATCAAGGTGCGAGCAAAGCATCTGAGCATATTTGGCACCACCATAAATTATAATTGCGAAATCGAACTGCTTGCAGGCGGCACCATAACATTTCATGATGAGGGCTCGGGTTTTGCACTATCAGATGACGCAATAATCAAGCTGGAAAATGGAAAACGCTTCCGTTTACATGATCTGAAAACATCCAACATGGTAGGACACGGTAGGCAAATAACATATGAGCAGCTTGATAGCATGGGCAAAAAGGACAAAGAATCCGGATTCAAGCTTGGATTCAAGTGGTTCAAGAAAAAATAATGCAAATTCACATCGGCCGTGCTAGTTGGCCAGTTTTTTATCTAAAAACATCATACTGGTGGTTTAACGTTTGTTTGTTTTGGTATGGTACGATTCTGACAAATGTTCAGATCATCACTGATCATCCTTATTGATTATGATGGCGCAGGGCAATCTAGGATAGCAACAAGCAAAGAAAACACTGATGCGCTCGTACCGGGTCCGTGGCTTGAAACTAAAGTTTCATAGCACTGCTTGCAATACTATCCTGAATTTTGTGATTTGAAGCTCAACGAATTTTGTTTATTTCGTGGCATAATCAAACAAATTTTCATTATTTTCATGATGATGATTATATTTGTTTGAGGCGTATCTGAATAGTTGAAAAACGCACTCAAATTGTTGCTCCTTTCGGTGATGTATGACTAGCGGTGCAGAAATCTACCGTATGGCCAAGACGGGTTGTATTGCTGGACTGGTAGGTGGATTTGCGCTTTTCAGCTCGTTTTTCTGGATTGACAATGATGTCGGTGTTCCATTTGGAACATTTTACAAAATTGTTGGAATGATGGTAGGACTAGACGGATTGCCTGCCATAATGTTTGGATTCTTTACTCACATGCTAACTGCTGCGTTAATTGGCGCAATTTTTTGCATTTGCTCCACTTTGCACCGGATGCTACAGATCTCTGGCATTCCAAAGGGAATCATCGGAGGTGCAGTAACAGGAATTCAGGTATATGCGATATTTTTCATGCCAATCACACTATACTTGATGATGCCAATGATCTCAGATCAAGCATCCGGAACACCGTTTGTATCATCAGAGCAGATGGAAATCGCAAAAACACTCATGGTGGCCTCAGATGACATTCTGTGGGGCTCGCTGATTTTGCATGTTTTGTATGGAAGTGTGATGGGCCTGTTTTGCTCATTCATGCTGTATGAGGATCATTCTATGAAAGACAAGGGTAAAAAGGAAAAAAGGGAAAAGTGGGAAAAGTCCGAGAGTGAGCACTGGCCATCCACATGATCAGTTTTGATCCGACGCTTTCTGTCATACAGAGAGCAAAGATTGGATGCGTAGCTGGGCTAGTCGGCGGATTTGCAATTTTTGTAAGCATTTTTGCAATTGATCTTTCCATGGGCTCAGGTCAAGGCTCTTTTTACAAAATAGTTGGACTCGCAATCGGCTCATCTGGAGTAGAGGCAACACTTCTTGGAATGGTGTCACACATGCTAACTGCCGCCCTAATGGGCACGGTTTTTGGGATTGGCACTACCGCACACAAAAGACTAGACATAACATCCATCAAAAAGGGGGCATTGGCTGGTGCCACGATCGGACTGGTGGTATTTTTTGCCTTTTTCATTCCGATTAGTGTTTTTGTAATAATGCCGATAATCCAGTCTGGAGCAATAACCGGAGAATCTCAAGTGCTTTTGACAAACTCTGATCTTATAATGATCAGCTCCCTAGAACTGCATGTAGTATATGGAATAGTAATGGGTGCATTCTTTGGAATTGCAGTGCAGGTAAACGCAAAAACAAAATTCACAATATCTGCGGAGGCCTAGCTTGTTAAAGGCAGTTACCATATCAGTAATAATTGGAACATTTCTTATTGGCTCGTACTACGTGGTGGCCTCATCCTTTGTCCAACCAGAACAGCAAAACAAACTTGGTATGGCACTAGCTGAAATACAGCCGGACCTTACATATGCGAAATTCATTGCATTATCCGAAGATCAAAAGTCTTTTTTGGTTCAGAACATGCCAACAAATACTAGAAACCTCATACTGGACGAAGCAAGAAACAATCCAAGCTTTGCGGCCGAAAACAAGGACTTGATGACTGCGCAGTCTGGTGTGACCGAACTAAGAATGATCAAATTGACCCAGATGAGTGGAATCAAAGGCTATGATGCGGATGGAACCGCATCCGTGTTTGTATCTGGCGACATGACATTTCTGAGACTGCAGGACTTTGGTGTGGCAAGTGGAATTGACCAGAGACTATACCTTACTAAAGATGGAACAATACACACTGGAATAGATATTGGCCCACTCAAGGCGTCACAGGGTGATCAAAACTACGACATCACATCAGTTGATCATGACACCTACAATGTTTTGATAATCTATAGCGAGCCATTTGATCTGTATTACGCGTATGCAAAATTCATAAAAACAGAATAATCCAGCAAACTCTTATCTTGCTTTTCTATCATACCATCGGGCGATGACGAGGAGTTAGAGAAAAGAATCGATATGATTGGATTCAGTGAATCGGAGCCCAAATCTTCCAATTTGGAGTAGATTTGGAATAACTGTTTTAATACATTACACTAAAACTTCCTCATGAACAAAAAATATATCATAATTGGAATCGTTCTGGGCGTGGTAATTCCAGTGGTGGCATATACTGGTGCACCATTGTTCTTTGATGTCACCACTGATGAGCCATTGCCGGAGATTACCAGTATTGTTACCACAACAGATG
>JAKAJY010000037.1 GCA_021824845.1 archaeon | reverse complement strand
CCTTACCACTACTATACGCATACAGAGAGGCAATGAATATCATCTTAGAAGAAGGCCTGGACAACAGAATCCGACGACATAGAATCTGCTCTGATGCATTATACTCTGGCCTATCTGCAATGGGACTGTCTCCATTTGCAAAAGAAGACGCAAGATCAACTGTTGTAGTTGCACTAAACTATCTGGACGGACTGGAAGACAAAACCTTCCGAAACACACTAGCAGACAAATTCCGAGTTCTAGTCGCAGGTGGATTTGGAAATCTCAAGGGCAAGGTGTTCCGAGTTGGATGCATGGGCGAGGTCAATAGATACCACGTAATGAGAACAATCTCCTCAATTGGCTCCACACTAGAGATGATGGGATACAAGACCAAGCAGATGGAAGCCCTCAAAGTTGCCGACGAGAAGCTCAAACAGCTCTAAACTTAATATTAGGAATTTCGGGGACGGATCGCGTTGACATTTACTAAAGGCTCATTGATTTTAATCGATTATACTGCAAAGGTAAAGGACTCTAATGAAGTAGTAGAGACTACCATATCGGAAGATGCAAAAAAGCACAACCTATTCCAGGAAAACATCAAGTACCAACCAAAGCTGGTCTCAGTTGGAGAATCATGGGTTCTAAAAGGACTTGACGATGCACTTGCAGGCGCAAAGGCAGGAGACAAGCTAACAGTTGATGTAACACCAGACAAAGGCTTTGGCGAGCGAGATGCAGGAAAGGTCAGAATGATTCCACTAAGAAAGCTAGGTGAGGATGCAGACAAGGTCACAGTTGGTGACACAATTGAGGTAGACCAAAAGACAGGCGTAGTAAGATTTGTAGGATCCGGTCGTGTCCAAGTTGATTTCAATCACAGATTAGCAGGTAAGACAGTAGTGTATGATGTCAATATCCTAAAAGCACTAGAGACAAACGAAGACAAGATCAATGGCATTCTAAAAAGACACATGCCAGTTGAGGACTCTAAAATATCATCCAAGCTAAACGGTAACACACTAGATGTTACAATTCCAGAAGAGATCTATGGTGCAGAAAGCCTAAGAATTATCAAACACTTTATCCAAATGGACGCCTTCAAGTTTGTTCCAACGCTGGAAAAGATCAACTTTATTGAAACATATGCCAACAAAAAGGCAGAAAAGAAAGAAGAAGCAAAACCAGAAGCAGCTGCCGCAGCAAAATAAAAAGAAATTCTCTCCTAAAACTTAAGAGTCCCTCCTAGATTGTTGATTTGTTGTCAGCAATTACCGTTATTGGCGGAAAGGCATCTGAAGATCTAGCAAGAAAATTGGCAAAAAAGCTAAAGGCATCCTTTGTATCAACTGAGCTGCGAGTATTTCCCGACGGCGAAAGCAAGATAACAATTTCCTCAAAACCAAAAGGCAAAATCATCGTAGTAAATTCCACATATCCTCCGGTGGATACCAATCTGTTGCAGGCATTATCATTAATTGCAAAGGCAAAACAGTTCTCAAACCAAATAATCTGTGTAATTCCATACTTGGGCTATGCAAGACAAGACCGAGAGTTTCTCCCAGGCGAAGTAGTCACGTTATCTGTGATTGCCAAGCTGTTATCATCCGCTGGCGCATCAAAGGTGATTGTGGTCGATATGCACAGCATGCTTGGGCTCAATCATTTCACCATACCGGTAAGAAACGTCTCTGCCGTGCCTGATCTTGCAAACCATCTCAAAAAAATGAGGCTCAAGAACCCACTAGTTGTATCACCAGACTTGGGGGGAAAAGAAAGAGCAAAGGAATTTGCAAAATTCTATGGCACTGACTACATCGCATTACAAAAGCAACGAGACAGAAAGACAGGCAAGGTTCAGATAATGACTGCCAATTTAGATGGAGTAAAGGGCCGAGACCTAGTTCTGGTTGACGATATGATAAGCACTGGTGGTAGTATCATCAAAGCAACACAGTTTCTGAAAAAGCAAAAGTGCGGCAAGGTCTTTGTTGCATGCACACATGCATTACTAATTGATAATGCAGAGCAAAAGATCAAAAAGTCTGGCGTCTCTGCAATAATTTCTGCAAACACAATACCCGGTAGCACATCATTAGTCGATGTCTCCGGAGTAATTGCAAAGGCAATCTAGAATGCCAGAGAGCTTTTTCCTAGTCTCAAAAGAATATCCAGAGCTTGCAGTGGATGAGGTGGTTACTCTGGTTAAGATGTATGACAGGTTTGCAAAAATAAAGACAATTGCAAATCTCATCATAATACAAAGCACCACGCCATGGGAAAAAATTGCCAGCCGGGCCACATTTGTCAAGACTGCCGGCCAGTTGTTGCGAAAAATGTCAAACGTGTTCTTTGATGAGAAAAATTACTCGCTTTTGTTTGGCGCAAAATCATTCATGTGCAAGGCAATCAATCTCTCAGACAAACCAATTGACATACCGGAAATAGAAAGATCTCTAGGTAGTATGGTCTCTACTTTTTGCAACGCCAAGGTCTCACTAGAAGACCCAGATGTTGTGATTTATCTAATATTCACCGATGAAGAGAACTTTTTTGGATTCTCAACCAGATTTGAGCCTCCAAAGCGACCCGAAAAGCTGACCAAATTCCATCACGAATTGGATTGGAAGCTAACCCGAGCCATGATAAATCTGGCAAAGATAAACGATGATGAAACTGTTTGTGATCCGTTTTGTGGTACGGGCAGCACTCTATTGGAAGCTCAGTCCATGGGGATCAAATCTATTGGAATCGACTTTGATGCAAAAATGTGCCAAATAACTCAAGACAACCTAAAGGCAAATGGCTTTCATTGCGAGGTGTTTAACCAAAACTACGACTACATGACGCAAATCAAGGAAAAATATGATGGAATAGTAACTGATCTACCATATGGCACGGCATCAAAGGTATCCGAGCCACCAAAGAAAATTATGAAGAAATTTGTTTCCCAGATTCCAAAGAAGGCAAAGTTTGCCATCATGTGTAAAAAGGGACTTGATGATGGCATAAAGCTGAATCTAACAAAAAAATATGAGATTTATCGCCACAAGAGTCTAACGAGGATGATTTTGGTAAAATGAAGCTAGTATTTCTGGGAACATCTGCTGCCCAGCCAACCGAGGACAGAGGACTGTCATGCATTTGTCTAGAACGTGAAGGCGAGATCCTGATGTTTGATGCAGGGGAAGGAGCACAGGTATCCTATCTCAAGTCAGGCCTTGGCTGGAACAAGAAAATGAAAATTTTCGTAACGCACATGCATGGAGATCACTGCATCGGTGTTCTGGGTTTGCTCCAAACCATGACCCTACAGCACAGAACCGAGCCAATTGAGATCTACGGCCCAGATGGAATTGAACAATTTATTGGAGAAAATATTAGAATTTTGCAGTTTGGTTTGTCATTTCCTGTCATGATTACAGCAGTAAGATCAGGCCTTGTCTGCGAGGAAAAGACCTATTCCATATTTGCAGAGCAGGCAGAGCACTCTGTTTTGGCATTTTCCTATCTATTTGCAGAAAAGGACAAGCCGGGCAAGTTCGATAGGGAACAAGCAATCAAGCTAGGCATACCAGAAGGTCCGCTATGGCATGAACTACAGACTGGTAAAGAAGTCAGGGTCGGCTCTAATGTGTTCAAACCATCACAAGTGGTAGGCGAGAAAAGGCCTGGCAAGAAAATTGGGATCTCTGGAGATACCAGACCCACCAAATTATTAGAAGAGTTTTTCAAAAATTGTGACTATTTGTCATTTGATTGCACATTTTCTCATACCTTACAAGAAAAGGCAGTAGAGACAAATCACACTACAGCTAAAGAGGCAGCTATTCTGGCAAAAAACGCAAATGTTTCCAATCTGATTCTGACTCATTTTTCTGCAAGATACAAGGACGAATCAGAATTACTACAGGAAGCAAAGCAGATTCATGATTCCGTTATTGCAGCAAAAGACTTGCTGGAAATAGAAATAAAATAAAATGTTTGATTCACTAGCTCGACAAATCAAGGACGCGCAAAAAATCGTTTTTGTCACAGGTGCTGGCATTTCTCAGGAAAGCGGGATTCCAACGTTTAGGGGTAAAGATGGCCTCTGGAGAAAATACGATCCGATGCAGCTTGCAACAATTGATGCATTCTATGAAGACCCAAAACTGGTCTGGGAGTGGTATGAGGAGAGAAGATCAAACATATTGGCTGCAAAACCAAACGCAGGTCATTTTGCAATATCGGAGCTTGCCAAATTCAAAGAAGTCATCATACTAACGCAAAACATTGATGGGTTGCATCAAAGAGCTGGCAGCAAAAACGTTCTAGAGTTGCACGGAAGCATAATTCGGATAAAATGCACCAATTGTGATTTCAATGATAATATCACCAAACCCTTTGAGGAGTTGCCACCAAAATGCAAGTGCGGAAAAATTCTGAGGCCCGATGTGGTCTGGTTTGGCGAGGGGTTGCCTCAAGACGTATGGTCTGATGCCATAACTCACGCACAAAGCTGCGACGTCATGATAATTGTAGGCACCTCATTGGTGGTCTCACCCGCAAACACCTTGCCATTGTACGCAAAGCAAAACGGTGCGGTATTAATCGAGGTAAATCCAGAAAAGACAGTCATGTCAGCTGATATGGATCTCTCGGTTCGGGAAAAATCTGCCATTGCATTGCCAGAACTAGTATCGATAATACAAAAATGAATTACTGGCTAAACACACCATAAATGGTGCTCTGTTCATTTCCTTGAGGATTGTATACTGACGAGTTTACCGTTCCATAGTCCACGTGCTCTACTATCATTTCTATAATATGTGGACTATCAGAAACATCATCAACGCTGGTATCAAACTTTGATGCAAAGAACTCGCCGGTGAAGAGCTGCTTTTCGGAATTGTGCAAAGTTACAGTTACCTTTAGTGTCTTGCCGGATGAATCCTCATAGTGGATGGATACTGTATTGTCTTCATTTTTTGTAGTGGTTAATTGTAATGTCTGAAATATTTTGCTAGATGGTGTTGGTTCTACTGATACTGTTTGTGCGCCAGTTATTGGGTCAGTTGATATGCTAACTTGAACTGGCTTGTGTTTTTCATACATGCATTCCTGTATGGTTATGGTGTGCGTTAGCTCCTTTACGCCATTGATTGTCTTTGCCATCTTGGGAACAGACACCTTGCAGGTTTTCTCTGATTCGTTTTTCTCATAGACTTGTCCATAGTAAGTTTCTTTGATTGGTGGAATTGCAATTTGGTCTTTGATTTGTGGGATTGGGTTTAGCTGATCTGCGCTTGGCACAACATCTCCAATTTTATCGCCAACTGTATCTGTTGTCTTGTCTATTTCATATGAGACTCGCTTTACTGTGGTGTCCTTTAGGCCACCTAG
>JAKAJY010000141.1 GCA_021824845.1 archaeon | reverse complement strand
AATGACAAATCAGGTGATCTGTAACGTGGTGGCACCATCATACAATGAAATCTCCGATGTTGTAACAAAAAAGATCCGCAAGCTTGGCGGAATAAAAGGCACGACCACGCTAAATGTGATCAGCCACAAATAATCATCCTAGTACTTCGCGCGAACCTATCTCATTTGATATTCCGTAAAGGCTGACTAGTTTTGCCAAGTCTGCGCTGCTTATCTTGCAGTTGTTGTGTGCAAGCTTGAGCGCATACGGGTATCCGCCGACACTTGCCTTGTAGAGTTTATCCAGAATTGTCTTTACTTCATCTTCGGTGTGGTTATCGCCAAATAGTTCTATTTTGATTAGTGGTGTGGAGTCAGATAGTCTTGCATAGATTGATGAGATCGCCTTGTCGCGCCCAAATTCCCTGTCTACAAAGATCCTGCTAAAGCCAGGTGTCTTTATTGCATGGTTATAGTAGAAAATATCCCCCGCCAGCGATCCCAGCTCAGAGAACTGGACATTGGTGTTTGATGTCTTTGCAATAAAGATGACATTGTTTTTCTTTGTCATTATTCTGACAATTGCAGGACTGAGGCCTGATTGGCGCGTCATGAATTGAGAATATAGGGAGCCATCCATCATCACGATATCCGATACCTCGATTGCCTTTTTGCAAATGTCAACCTCCATCTCACTTGCAAGACTGGAGATGTCGATGCCCACTCTACCTAGTCCCTGCCTGTGGAGATCATCAATTATTGTACCGTCTGATTTTATTGCAACTGCGGTAACCACCCATAATTCCATTCCCTGAAATTTTGTGCTGTTAAAACTAGAGTCGATTCCGGCAAGGATTGCATCTTGCTTTTTTGGGGTGTATTCTATCCAGTTTTGCCTTGCCTTTTCTACAATTTGTTCAAATTTTGGTCCCCTTAGAACGGATAGGATGTTTTCACGGTTCTTTATTGCATCCTTGTAAACCGTGTTAAGCATAGGTTACCTTCAATTCAGAAAATAAAACCCTTGGGATGAACTGACCATTAACACGCAACTAGCTGGAAGCTGATTTACTTTTTGCGCTTTTTGCGAGCTGCCTTTTGATCTGCAAATCTTTGATGCTTGCCTGTTTTTCTTTTTACCATGATTTGGCTTTGTATGGTGCCTAGTTAATTCTTCCTAGTTTGATTTGTTTGGCAATATACCATTAATTCATTTACCAGTTATGTGATCGGCTCTGTATTGAAAAGAATAGGGCTCTTGGGCTGTGGCGCCATTGGCACGCAAATAGCACTAGCAATCAACTCAGGCCAAGTCCAAGCAGAACTCACACATGTCTATGACTATGATAAATCCAAGGCAGAGTCATTGGTTGCAAAGCTGGACAAAAAGCCCATAATAGTTGAAAACCCACATTTACTCTCATCAAACAATGTGGATTTGGTAGTAGAGGCGGCATCACAAGAGGCAATCAAAAACCACGCGCTAAGCATCATACAAAACAGAAAGGACCTGATGATCATGAGTGTGGGCGCACTACTTGATGAATCTGTGTTTGATATTTTGTTTGATGCGTGCCATGAATTCAAAAAGCGAATCTACTTGCCGTCTGGCGCAATTGCAGGCCTTGATGCAATAAAATCAGTAAAGTCAGAACTAGAATCAATTACGCTGGTTACTACAAAAAATCCAAAGGCACTAGCTGGCGCAAAATTCTTTGAGACAAAAAACATGGATGTTCACTCTATAAAAGAAAAGACTACGATCTTTGAGGGTGCGGCAAAAGATGCAGTGACACTATTTCCTGCAAACATCAATGTTGCAGCGCTTTTGAGTCTGGCAGGCCTTGGCAGTGAGAAAACCATGGTCAAAATAGTGGCAGACCCGGACACCAACAAGAACACGCACCAAATAGAGGCAAGAGGAACGTTTGGCAAAATCTCAATTCATGTTGAAAACGTACCTGACAATACAAACCCAAAGACCAGCAGGCTTGCCATTTTGTCTGCAATAGAATGCCTGCGGACAATCTGCTCGGATGATATCAAAATAGGTACATAATTCTGGCAAAACTTGCCGTAATCGGCGTCATATCTGTAAATTCACACTATTATCTCAGTCTGCAGATGAATAGTGCGGGCATTGTGATGCGCGGATGCTACGAGACAAAATCCTACAGCTCAAAAAAGAAAAGGACGTGGTCATTTTAGCTCACAATTATCAGTTACCAGAAGTACAAGATGTAGCGGACTTTGTTGGTGATTCTTTAGGATTATCGAGACAGGCTGCCAAAACACCGCACAAGACAATTTTGTTTTGTGGAGTTCACTTTATGGCAGAAACAGCCGCAATTATTTGTCCTGACAAGAAGGTGATGATTCCAGATTTAGCGGCTGGATGCTCACTAGCTGATTCCATAAATGTTGATCAGCTAAGGGATTGGAAACAACAACACCCGGGAGCAATCACCGTGGGATATGTCAACACATCAGCAGAGGTAAAATCCGAGCTAGACTATTGCTGCACATCATCAAACGCAGTAAATGTGGTCAAGGCAATTCCACAAGACAAGGACGTGTTGTTTTTGCCGGACATGTTTTTGGGCTCGTATGTTGCAAAAATGATTGGAAGAAAAAACATGTACATCTGGGCAGGTGAGTGCCATGTCCACGCTGGAATTAGATCAGAGGACATTCACAAGCTTTTGGACTCTCATTCAAATTCAGAATTATTAGTCCATCCAGAATGCAGCTGTACATCACAAATAATGTATGATGTGGCAGTTGGCGATTACAAGAACCGTCAAGTCCAGATAATGTCAACAGAAGGAATGATGAACTATGCAAAACAATCCACAGGACAAAACTTTGTGGTTGCAACAGAAACTGGCATCCTGTACAGAATGCAACAACAAAACCCTGAGAAGAATTTCATTCCTGCATCGCGTGGTGCTGTATGCCAATACATGAAGATGATAACTCTGGACAAAGTCTATTCATCTCTGATGGAAGAAAAATACGAAGTGCGCGTGCCAAAACAAACTGCAGATAAGGCAAGAATTGCAATAAATCGAATGCTTGCTATTAGCTAGATCTCAAGGCTGATTTTCTATACAAAATATGGACTGAGTACATGTGGTGATCTATTTAATTTTGAATGACCTGAATGGATTATGAGAAACACATGAAATCACAACACACTATATCCTACTGAATGAAGCAGCTGATCTAAAAATTTGATTTTTCGAACTTGTACTAAAAAATAACTACATTGGTATCAGAACTGAGTCATCCTTAAATTCACGAGTCATGTCCACCATGCATGATTCTTCGCACAAGAGTTCTGACAGCTTCGATTTTTCTAATGTTTATGTTGATCAGCTCCGTTACACTGACTAATTTTGCATATGCTCAGTCCACACCAAAAGCACAAATAGTTGTTAACAGCATAACCCAAAATACTCCTGTCATTGTGGCAAACAGCCCAAACAATGAATTCGTAACCGGCGTTTCTAACACAGGCAATGCTCCGGGTACAAAGAAAATCACACTTGTGATGTACCAAAATTATGGCTCTGATAATGAATCCACACATGCATGTACATCAGGTGGTGCATACGAAGCATCAGTCACACTCAATCCTGGGGAATTTGTGGGTATGGTATGGCAGTGTACTGTGTATGGTCCTGGAACATATCAAGTCAAATCCCTTGGCAAAACTTTGGACTTTCAGGTATCTGCAGATCAAGGAAAGCTCTACGTTAGCAAGGTGACTGTTGAACCGATTAAACCAAAACTTGGCGACAATGCGGTCTTTACTGTAACTGTAAAAAACTTTAACACCATTCAAGGCAGCAAAAATATTTCTTACAAGCTGATCTTTTCCTCCACACCACCGTTTACTGCGTCATTTGGAACCAAGAGTATCACTTTAGGTCCCGAAGGATCAACTACGTTTACTGTAGATGCGGTTTTTTCATCTAATGATCCTTGGAGATTTTATGCGGATGACTATGTTTACGATCCATTAGTTGAAGAAGCAAAACGGCAATTACAAAAAGACATAGAGAAAGGCAAAACAGAAGAAGAAAAGCAAGCTGATGAAGATCGCAAACAGCTACAAAAAGACGTTGAAGAACAAAAAAAGATAGAACAAGAAGAGGAAACAGATGACACTGATGAAATAGTAGAGGAGGAAGAACAAGTCACTGGCTCCAAACTTGTTGTTATTGATGTAATCATCACACCCCGAAAGAACCTCAAGCCAAATGATATAGTCACAATTACTGCAGTAGTCAAAAATGTAGGTGATGTAGAAGGCACAAAATCAATCGTGCCTGTGATCAATGCCCCAGTTGCTGGAAAATCAGCCATGGTGGAAGCACAATCAGTTACTGTCAAGCCAGGAAAAGAAAAAACACTGACCTGGCAAATTCCTATCCTAGTTAGTGGCATATACGATGTGTTTGTAGATGGAAAAGGTGACTCGTTTCAGGTAAAATCTACCGCATCCGACACCAAAAAACCAACTGATACTTCTGGCAAGAAGAAATTTGACATTGATGACGTAGCCGACTTTGATGATGGAAAAACACCAGATACATCTGATAAGAAATTCGACATTGATGATGCAGCTGATTTTGATACTGATCGTGGCAACAAAATCATCATTAAGCCTATCTCAGATGAGATTACCGATGATGTGATAAAAGCCCTCAAAGAATACAATGAAAAGTACAACAAAAAACAGATTGGTTCTTCTGATAAGAAAAAGTTTGATATTGACGATGCAGCTGATTTTGATACTGATCGTGGCAACAAAATCATCATTGAGCCTATACCAGATGCTGGGCCTTCGGATGGAGTTCTTTCCTCAGAAGATCTAGACAGAATCAAAAACATATCGGACATACAAGTGATAGATGATATGGAATCAATTCGTGAGAAGATTTTATCTGTTGACTTTGGCTCTGTCATGGGGCCATCAGATACGACTGAATCCGATAAAATCGCTCAAAAATATGACGCAGCCAATGAAAAATTAAGAATTGCAATAGAAAAAAGAGAACAAATTGTAAGCCTCAAAGAACAATTAGAAAAAGAAAAGGAGATAAATGAAGAACTAGAAAAAAGATATAATTCCGATTTTAATCGATGGAAGAAGATCTGGAAAGAGAATAAAGATGGTAAACCATCTACGGATGATAAAGTACGTGAACATGAAGCCGTGGAAGATCAATATGAGAGCCAAGAGAAATGGGAAGCATCTGGCCAAGAGATACATAAAATTGAAAATAAAATCCGCGAATTAGAATCGGAAGCCGACAGACAATACAATGACGCAATGAATGATCTTGATTCAGTGGCAGATGAATTAGACAAAACCAATCAAGGCGAGCCGAACTATGA
>JAKAJY010000017.1 GCA_021824845.1 archaeon | reverse complement strand
CATTTACTATTGCAGGAGTTAAGTCCAGCTTGTTTTTTGATGCTATTGTGGATTTTAGAACAACCATGCCCCTTGGCTTTGCAAGTTTCATAGTATCCAAGAATCCAGATTCTCTACCAGTTGCCTCTATTACAACATCAAATGCATGTTCATCATATGGTGAGATTACAGTTTTTGTCTTTATTCCAATTTTCTCTGCCAGTTGTAATTTTTTTGTATGTCTACCAAAGCAGATGATGTTTGGATGGTTTATTCTCAATGCTCGCATGATCAGTTGAGCCAGTCTACCATCTCCAAGTATTGCGATTTTGGAATCCTTCTCAATGTGTAATTGCTCTTCGATCTCAAATGCGGCTGCCAGCGGCTCTACAAAGACTGCCTGCTCGTCTGAAATAGAATCAGGAATCACGTGGAGGTTTTTCTCAGGAAGTGAAAGATATTGGGAAAATGCACCGTCTCTTTTGTATATTCCAAGTACGGTTCTTTGCGAGCAGTGTCTCTCCAATCCGGTTGTGCACATTTGACATTTTCCACAGCCTACGTTGATCTCACCTACAATTCTCTTTCCGATTAGATCTTTGTTTGCAGATTCCACAACTTCTCCTACAAACTCATGTCCCAAGACCCCAGTGTACGACGCATAACCCTGTATCATCTCAAGATCTGTCCCACATATGCCGGCCAGTCTGACTTTGATTAATGCCTCGCCAAGATTTGGGATTGGGTAATCATCCTTTAGCAATATTTTTGTGCCATCAAAATAAGCAACCTTCATGAATTATTATCACATGGACTAGTTATTGTTGATTTAGTTTTGCAGTACAGAGCAATTAGATTTGAGAAATATCTTTAAAATTTTAATATGACATGTTTTGATGCCCTGTATGAATTTTGACGAGTTGTGCAGTAACGTAATGAAAATAGATGGAGACGTAAGATTTGCAGGAGTCTTGGACAAGAACGGCCAGCTTGTATCTGGTGGATATAAGGATGGATTGACAACATATCTACAATCAGATGAAGCCAAAATGTCATTTCACTATGCTTCCCATAGCTGGGAAAATAGAAAGAATTTGGCTCATCGTGTAGGCAAAGAGAGATTTTCAATAATAGAGTTTGAAAAAGTGAAGCACATTTCAATTCCCGTGGATGGTCAAAATATACTGTTAATGAGTGTCGAACCAAAGACAAACCACGACCAAATAGTCAAAAGCATACTTTCATTGATTAATGACTCTTAAACCACCGTTGAAATTGGATCAAATATGATTTTTTTAAAAATGATTTATTTACCAAAATTAAGAAAGTTGTAAATCATGAAAATAACTCAATTGAACTCAGCGTCAGTCATAATTGAAGATCAATTTGGAGACTCGAAGGCCAAGATATTATGTGATCCATGGCTCGATGGCGAGGAATATATTGGCTCGTGGTCAATATATCCACCATACGAATTCAAGCCTGAAAATTTTGATGATCTAGATTTCATCTACATAAGTCACATCCATCCGGATCATTGCTCTTCAAATACACTATCAAAACTAAACAAGAAAATTCCTGTTTTAATTCATAATTTTCCAGAAAAATATCTTAAACAAAAAATTGAAGGATTGGGCTATAAAGTAATAGAGTTAGAACACGGAGTAAGAACGAGATTAAAGAACAACCTACACGTAAATATTCTTGCTGCGGACAACTGTGATCCTACAATTTGTGGTAATTTGATGGGATGTGTAATGTTAGAGACAAAATATCAAACAACACAGATAGACACTATGGCAGTATTTGATAATGAAAAGCAAGTTATTGTTAACACAAACGACTGTCCATTTGACATTGGAAAGACCACAGCATCAAATATCAAATCAATGTATGGAAAAATTGATTTTCTTCTAGTAGGATATGTGGCAGCATCATCTTGGCCTCATTGTTACAAAATGTCCGATAAAGAAAGAACAGAACAGGCACAGATCAAGGCAACAAAAAAACTAGAAACTACCAAAAAATACATTGAGCTTTTTGAGCCATTGTTTTATCTTCCTTTTGCAGGCCGTTATACACTTTCAGGAAAGAACCACAACTTGAACAAATATCGCGGAGAGCCTGAGCTAGAAGATGCATTTGGATGGATGAGTCAAAACATTCCAAGAAAATATCATGGAATACTCTTGAACAATGACTGTTGGTTTGATCTAGACAGTCAAACCAGTAACAAAGACTACACTCCAATAGATAGACAAAATAAAAAAGAATTTACAGAAAAGATTCTGTCGCACAAAAAATTCCCCTACGAATTTGAGCCAAAACCAACATCTAATCAAATATTGGAAAAAATTCCAAATGCATATGAAAATTTTGAAAAGATTAGAAAGAAAATACAATGGAACTCCAATACCATGATCATTTTGAATGCAACTGATTGTAATGATGAGAACCTAATCATTGCGATTAGTTGTGATGGAAGCGGATACAGGCAAATAAACATCAAGGATCTTGACAAGATTGAAAATTACATGGTAATAAAACTAGACATTCGCTTGCTGAATTGGCTTCTTGCAGGCCCACAAAAGGCACATTGGGGAAATGCGGATCTTGGATCTCATCTACAATATGAAAGAGTTGGTAGTGTATACAAACGCGGGTTGTTTTATTGTTGGAATAATTTCCATAATTAATGAAGTAAAAGGTGTAGGCCCTCGAGGGGAATCGAACCCCTGTCCGGGGATCCACAGTCCCCTATACTAGCCACTGTACTACGAAGGCCGCAAAAACTCATGTTTTTAGATCAAGTATTAACCTAACTCTCTTGGGAATCTGCTTGAAAGTTTATTATTCTCTGCCAAAAACCACAAAATATGCAAGGCAAAGGTTGGTTCATTGGAATGGCAATAACTGTAGCCGTAGTTTGGTGGGGAGTAAATTACTTGTTCCCTTGGTATCACTAGTCAGCTAGCCATTTCTTCTTATAGAAATGCAAAAACATCAGCAATGACGGTAAAAGCGACACTATTAGCATTATGATTAGTGTTGTGTATTCTCCAAGAAAAGTCCAGTTTCCAGTCTGAATTCCCCCCGGTAGATTCACGTTCATTCCATAAAGCGCGCCAACTACCGTTGGTGGAATAGTAAGGGTGAATATTATGGTTAGAGTTGCAAGTATTTTATTTGATTTCTCAGTGGAGAGCATAAAGTCAGTATCCTTGTAGATTTCCATTGTTTCCTTTGCCTCATCTAGTGTTTCTGCTACTTTGTCAATGTGATCAATTACATCATCAAAGTGTATCACCAGATCATCATCAGGATTTGAGAATCTCTGCGTGTTCTTTGATGTTTCCAGTACTATTTTTCTCAACGGATGGACTATTCTGCGAAGTATGGTGATTTCCCGTCTGAGCAAAGAGATCTTTTTTGGAGTAGATTTGTTTTCATCAAACACATCATCTTCTATCTCATCCAGGTTTTCCACAATTCTGCGTAATGTGTGAAGCAAATCATCTACTAGTACATCGATTATTTTGTAGAGTAAAAACCCAGACGATTTGCCAAGCAGTTCGTTTCGGTATTGAGAGTTGTCCTTGCAGTGATTCACCATGTCGACTAGCGGCTTTAGTTCACCGTAATGAATGGTAATCAGATAATCTTTGCCAATAAAGACAGAGAGTTGGTTGAATCTAGACATGCCACGCTTTAGTGCAAGAGGGGGAAAATGCAGTATGATAAAAGAGTGCTCGTCATAATTATCGATTTTTGCGAGTTGGATTTTTGAAATAGAGTCATCCAAGTTTAGAGAATTGAAATGGTACATTTGGCCAAGTTTTTCAATTTCTGCACGGTCTGGGTTTTGAATGTCAGTCCAAGTAAATCCATTTCCTTGTATGGTCTCAAGACGACTCTGAATGACTTCGCTTGGTTGCGGATGGCGTCTTAGGTGTGGTAGTTTGGAAATGAATAATTCTTTCAAGGTAGCTGACCTGCTTTGATAATTAATTTAAATTTTCATTACTATATTACGAACAAACTACGTAATTTTGTGCAATATTTTGAAAAACAACCCGGCGTGGCCCCAAGCGTAGAACTCGAGAGAATACCTCTCCAGTCCATAACGCCAAAGCGTCCACGGTTCACCATTTCGTTCTACTGAGCCACGCGCGGTTTATTTGTTAGGATTTACATCCTTCCGCATTGTTTTTTATAGGAAGTTATGATATTTAAGATTTAATTCAAAGATTTTGATAAAATAAGAGCTTAACTTCAAAGTTTTATGGACACAAATCCAGCAAAGATTTCATATTTCATGACGCAGAATCAGTGTTGATGAGCTGCTCTGGAGAATTTGTAGAAGACAATGAAATCATACAGATCAAATCCTCCATCCAGCAACAGCTAAAGAAAGCCAAGTATGGAGTATCGGACCATTCTACTGTGGAATTATGTCATTGGACAAAAAAATCCTTCAAGGGTGAGGAAAGCTGCTACAAGCACAAGTTCTATGGCATATCAACACACCAGTGCATGGAGTTCTCGCCTGCGGGGATGTATTGCGAGAACAGATGCGTGTACTGCTGGCGCCCAATGGAATTTTATGATTCGCTGGCAATGGATCCCACACGGGTTGCAGAGCCACAGGAAATAATTACAAAACTAATGGCAGAGCGACGTGGACTTATCATGGGTCATTATGGCGATCCAAGATCCATTACAAAAAAGCTAGACGAGTCGTTACTTCCAGCGCATTACGCAATATCATTGTCTGGCGAGCCGACAATGTATCCAAAACTGCCAGAGCTGATAAGATACCTAAAAACACTGCCTGCAACAAAATCAATCTTTTTGGTGACAAACGGCCAAGAACCACAAATGTTGCAAAGATTGCAAGATGAGGACGCATTGCCAACCCAGATTTACCTGTCCACGAATGCCGCAGACTATGATTCCTTTATGAGAATAAACAAGCCAAGGTATGATGATTCTTGGGAACGATGGAACAAGTCCTTGGAGTTATTATCAAAACTAGATACGCGAACAGTCCTCCGCATGACTCTGATTCGAGGCCACAACAACTCCGAGTCAATGATTCCATCATTTGCAACCATGATAAAAAGAGCAAATGTCCACTTTATTGAAATCAAGTCATACATGCACATTGGCCGCTCCACAAACAGACTTGACAGATCAGACATGTTAGAATTTGAAGAGGTAAGTCATTTTGCGACACAATTATCAAAACAGAGCCAGATCTATTCAATAATGGATGAGAGTATTGCCTCAAGAATCATACTGCTGCAGAATCAGGAGCGGCTAATTGATCCCTTTATTGCCGCTTACGCACAAACCAGCTAGCAAACTTTTCCAGTGCACGATATCTATGAGATAGAGTGTTTTTGTCAG
>JAKAJY010000110.1 GCA_021824845.1 archaeon | reverse complement strand
ATATGTAATGGGAAAGATTCCAGATGGACTTGGAGCCATAAAGGCAAAAGGATACAGTGAAGATAATGATGAAGAAGATGACAACCATGACAAAAAAGGAAAGGCAAAGCTTCATGTCTACATGAGCCATGAAACAAATAATGGCGCAAACCACTTTGGCAAATTCGCCCAAGTATCCAAAGTATCATTAGATAAATTTGGAAACGTAGTGGATGCCAAATACATCATTGACGGAACAGAAGGCTATGAGCGATTCTGTTCTGCTTCAATAGCAGAAGGAAATGGATTCAAGGATCCAATTTTCTTTGCTAACGAAGAAGTCAATAATGGAATCGTAGTTGCTATTAATACTAATGGCGACACAAAACATGATCTTCCATGGCTTGGAAAATTTGCACATGAAAACACAATTCATGTTCCAATGTTTTGGGATTCAATGAAAAAGATAGTCCTACTGTCTTTTGAAGATGGAGAAGCTACAGAATCCGAAGTATACATGTATGTAGCAAACTCTCAAGCAGACTTGCTAGCAGGAAACGGCCAACTCTACGTATTTGGCGGTCCAACTACTGGTATGGATTGGGATGACATACACTATACTACTGGAGCAGTCAGCGGCAAATTCCTGCCAGTGACATGGAACCACTCGACCCAAAATGAAGTTGACTTGGACAATGCAGCAATTGCTGCAGGGGGAATGCAGTTTATTCGACCAGAAGACGGCGCCGTAGACAAAAGACCAACACACAAAAATGTTGTCTATTGGGCTGACACTGGCAACGATAAAGATGAAAGCGGCGCACTCATTCCATCAAGTGCCTTCAATGGGCAAGAATGGAAACATGGGCGAATGTACAAGTTGACATTTACGGACAAAAATGATTTCACAAAAGCAAACCTCGAAATCATTTTGGATGGAAATGATCCAACAGCCCCTGGTTACAATGTCATGATAAACCCAGACAACATTGACACAAGCAAAAACAGTCTGATGATACAAGAAGACCGTATCGGTCCAACACGTGTCTCTACTACAAACACTGCATTTGCTCCATTCGATGTTACCAAGAATGCCAAGATCCTAAAATATGATCTAGCAACCGGCACATTATCCTCAGTAGCATACATGAATCAGCTGTACAATACAGGTGTTTCACAAGGTGACTGGGAATCAAGTGGAATAATTGATGCTTCGGACTTCTATGGTAAGGGCGCATGGTTATTGGACGTTCAGGCTCACTCATTGGAAAAGCCAATCGTTCTAGGTACTGGTGTCAATGGACCAGATGGTCAGTTGCTCTTGATGAAAATCAAAGGGTCTTAAGATCCAACCATATTCTTTTTCTTTTTATACAAAATCATTATTCCTAGACATCTTTGAATCAAAAATAAGTTGGTAGGAAACTAGTTGACTTTGCGTTTTAGCAAATTTGTAAGTGTTCTTGCAACAAGTCTTGGCGCATCACAGATTTTTTGAATGCCGTGATTTGTCTCCGTCCCCATGTTAATTTATGGTAAAAATTGTTATTAAGAAATTTACAAATAAATTTCGTACCCCTTCGTTTCTTACATGATCACAAGATCATGTATTCAAAATACAGATCAATACACTATCAATTACGTATGGATCCAGACAATCCATTATCTATTATGATCATGTAATAATTTACAAAACCCATTTGTTATTCAATGTTTGACGCAATAATTGCGGATGACTATGATGATCACGCAGAACTCCTCGAATATCATCTAAAAATCCTCGGCGTCAAGACAGTAGCCAAAGCCCGCAATGGAATGGAGGCATTTGAGTTATACAAAACTCTAAACCCAGCTTTTGTTTTCTTGGATGTCTCCATGCCAACTTATGATGGATTTTTTGCTCTGGCAAAAATTAGAAAGCAAAATCCAGCAGTTAGACTAGTCATGGTAACTGGCGATACCAGTGAGCACACAAAACGGAAGATGGGCTTTTTAGGCACAAGTCATATCTTGTACAAGCCAGTCGACCCGCGCAAGATTCGAGAAATAGTAGAATATGAGTGGCGAGAAATAAACAACATAAAGTCTGCATTGTATGTGTCTAATCTCTAGTTTTACTAGTACGTATTTTTACATAAAAAAGAACTATTGATATCTTGCAAAGCCACGCTTTACTAGTTGATCCACGGTGCTTGGATTAACACAGATTGGGGCATTGTTGCTTGTTTTGGTTAGCATTTCAAACCCCTCTCTACATGTTATCTCTGTACTTAGATCCGAATAGTTGATTCGTGAATTCGTTACGCTGTCTATCCAAGATGGAATCTCTTTTAGTTTCCCTCCTGCCTCAATTACTTCGTGTTTGTAGAGTTGTTGGTCTTTGAATTTGAGCAAGGACAATCCTTGCTTGTTTATGTCTTGAACTTCTTGAGGTAATGGCACATACAGTAATTTTGTTGCGTGCTCTTGTCCATCAGTAAGTGACCAATGGAGAAAATCAACAAAAGCCTTTGCCGATTTTTCACTCATCCCGTTTACTTTTTCTAAATCCTTGTAGACAAGAAAATACGAGAAACTTGTTATTGGGTATGAACTTGCACCAGCCTGGTTTACAAGTGATACTTCAGACCAGCTTTGACTCGGATCTGGAAGTGAATTAATAGACAAAGCGGCAGCGCTTTTGGCAGATTGAATTGATGGTGCTATGAATCTGCCCTCCTTGTTTTGAACAAATGAGTACTTGTGGTCCTGTTTTAGAACATATGCTAGCTCTACATAACCAAACGTATACTCAACATTTTTGATAAAAGCAGACACTCCCTCATTTCCTGGAGAACCAATACCTACTGGCCAGTTTACGCTTTTTGCTACGCCATGTTTTTTTGCCCATTCATGACTAACTGAGCTAAGATAGTCAGTGAACGCATACGTGGTACCCGAGCTGTCCGATCTTCGTACCACCAAAATCTCCTTATCGGGAAGATCAAATGGGTTGAGCTCGACTAGTCTTGGATCATTCCACTTTTTTATTTTGCCAAGATAGATATCTGCAATAATGTCGCCAGTAATCTTTAGCCCTGTTGGTATTTCTGGGACATTATATGCCAGTGCAATTGTTCCTATTGTTAATGGTAATGTGACTGTACCATCTGCTATCTTTTCCTCATCGTGGTTTAATGGTGCCTCTGATGCCCCGAAATACACTCTTTTTGCAGTGTGCTCTTTTATCCCACCGCCGCTACCAATGGACTGGTATTGTACTTCTACGTTGGGATGCAAGTTGTTGTATTCATGTCCAAATTGTCTGATGATTGGTGCTGCAAAAGTTGCGCCCGCTCCATTTATTGTGATTTTTTCTTGATCCTGTGGAGCTGCTGCAAATGCAGGAATACTAATCAATGCGAATGCATAGAATACAAATACGACTGCGGCGATTTGTTTTATCTTAATCATTGTTTGTTACAAGTTTCATATGATAATAATTTCTAGCTTGGATATTTTGAAAAATATTTTTCAAAAATATGTAGACAATGTACTGCTATATTCATCTACTGATCCAACATAGAATTATTTTGAAAAAGTTTGTTTAGATTGAACTAACTGTAAATATTAAATGAATTTTAGATCATCAAACTTAATGCAATTGAGAAAGTACGGCTCTCTGATCATTATTGTATGTGTCATGCTTGTCACGTTTATTACATTTCTTTATAACCAACAAATCATTGAACATGAAATTAGGTCTTCTCTGATCGAGCAACAGATAAAACAGATTGATCTCTCAACCAAATCTGTAGCAAACAGCGTAAGTTTGGATCTGCAATTTTTAAACGATCAGATGTATTTTCTTGCTACATCAAAGCAGTTTCAAGAAAAACTACTTAGCGCAGAGTCTTATGGACTAATTGATGACACGTTTAAGAGAATTGATGCACGAATTCCAACCGTAGCGCTATTTGTGATGGATAACAAATTCACCACGATGGAGGTGCGTCATGATGCATTCTCCGTTACTGGTTTTGAGCTGTCAGAAAAACAAGAATTTATGGATAAGATGAACGAGTCCCTCAGACCGGAGATCTCTACAAAATATAGATCCCTTGATGGGTCTTATCAAATAACAATCACGCATCCGGTTGTGAATAAAAACACAGGAGAGTTAATTGGCGTAGTGGGTGTGGCAATTCCTACCGCCAAACTATTTGCTCATCATGGCAACATTATCGATGTTAACACACAATATCTAATTGTTTATGATAAGGACAAAATCAACGTGGCAGGCCCGCTGACTGATCTGCTGAATGTGAATTATTTTGGTAATGTCGCAACAAAATATTATGGCAACAGCAATATTAGAACTGAACATGCATCAATTGTCTTTTCTGGCATATCAAACCATGCAGTATACAAGACTGGTGTAGGTGAAGTAATTGATGTGGGAAGTCCAGTTTTGGTAAATGGTCAAAACGAGTACTTTGTATTTCTTATCACTCCAACAGAAAAAGTAATCGCGCAAACAAACACCATTCTCAAGTCAAGTGAAAGCCAAAATCTCGTAATATTGATAACAATAGTGTCTGCCTTTGTATTGTTCTTGCTAAAGCGTTCTGCAGACATGAAAAAAGATACAGAGATAAAATTACAACGAGATCGTGAGATGCACGACATTAAAGTAAAAAATGAAAGACTGTCTGCAATGGGTACGCTTGCAGCAAGACTTGCACATGATCTGAGAAATCCTCTGAGCGTCATAAAGAATACACTTGAGATAATATACTTGCAAAATCGTTATGACGAAAAAACAACTAATTATTTGCAGCGAATTGAAAGATCTGTATCTAGAATGTCTCACCAAGTCAACAGCGTTTTGGATTTTGTACGAGTTCAGCCGCTTGACATATCAAACAATTCGCTGTTTGTTGTTGTTTCAAAGATTTGTGAAAACTATGCAAACCTGATAAATATAAAATTTGATCTACCTCAAAGCGACCTCCAAATCACATGTGATTCTAAAAAAATGGAAATCGTCTTTGAAAATCTGATGCGAAATGCAATAGAAGCAATGAATAATTCTGGCACAATTACTATTAGATGGAAGCAAGCCGATCATGACATTGTCATAGAAGTCCAAGATGATGGACCGTCCATCCCTGAGGAGAACTTGGAAAAAATCTTTGATCCGATGTTTACAACAAAGCAAACCGGCACTGGACTCGGCCTAGTCTCTTGTAGAAATATAATTGAACAACATGGAGGAACACTTACTGTTAGGAACAACCCCGTGACTTTTACGATTAGCATCCCTCAAAAGTCTCTTAGTCCTAATCTTATATACAAATCCAACAAATAAGCAAAAGGTCTCTTTATGACTGATCCATAATTCAAAAAACTTATCAAAAATTATGGATATTTTTTCTATTTTAAAAAGCATGGAAAATATGAAACCATGGAGTCAAAACTACGGATCGATTTTTTTTAGAAACGTTCATGGTTGAATCAAAGGAT
>JAKAJY010000189.1 GCA_021824845.1 archaeon | reverse complement strand
CACCGTGGTCAGACTTTGCAACATCAATTCCATCTTCACCATACAGGAATTGGATGATGTGTCCGTGTGGGTCACGTACAGTGTTGTCATATTCTAGTTTGATGTGTTCCAGTGCGTTTACCAGTCTTCTCTGCATGTAACCAGACTGTTGTGTTCTGACTGCAGTGTCTACTAGTCCCTCTCGTCCACCCATTGCGTGGAAGAAGAATTCTATTGTAGAAAGACCATCCCTATAGTTTGATTTTACAAATCCGTGTGCGTCTGGGTTGTCGTCATTTTCCTTAAAGTGTGGCAATGCACGGTTGTTGTATCCCTTGTTTAGTCTATTACCACGAATTGACTGCTGACCTAGTGCACCTGCCATCTGGCCGATGTTTAGTGATGATCCTCTAGCACCAGTTGTTGCCATGATTCTTGCGGCATTGTTTTTGTCTAGTTGCTGGTCTGCAGTGTTTCCTGCCTTGTCTCTTGCTTTGGATAGCTCATTTACGATATATGCTTCCAGTGCCTCATCTGCTGATAGACCTCTGGTCAGCTTTAGTGTACCCTTCTTTGCCTGTGAAATCAGATCATATACTGTGTTGTAAGATTCGTCGATTCCTGCGTGAATGTCTGCCTTTACCTTGTCGGATAATTCCAAGTCTGCATAGCCATAGCTGAATCCATAGTGAGTGATGAATTGCTTTGCCACAATTAGAACAGAGTTGAGGAATTTCTTTGCAGTAGCATTGCCATAGTCCTTTGCAATTCTGTGCAAGACACTTTCTGGCTCTTCTGCACCAATGGATGCCTTGTCAATTACTCCGCTGATTAGCTGTCCGTTTTTGATTACAACATCTTTTTGTGTTCCTTTGGTTCCCTTGGACCACTTTGATGTGATTACAAAGTTAAAGTCAGTTGGTAGGAACAATGAGAACAATTGCTTTCCAGAGTATAGTTGTCCATCCTTTCCTTTTGTTGCTGGTGCAGGTAGCTCGCCATCATATCCACCAAGCATTGCATAGTTTGCAAACTCTTGTGATGTGAGGACGGTATCGTCTTTAGTTAGAAGGTATGATCCTGTGATAAAGTCCCTCAATCCTCCAATGATTGGTCCACCATATCTTGGTGAGATTAATTGGTCTTGAACTCTCATTAGTAAGATGGCTTCTGCTCTTGCCTCCTCACTTTGTGGCACGTGCAGGTTCATTTCATCTCCATCAAAGTCTGCGTTGTATGGTGGACATACTGATGGGTGTAGTCTGAATGTTTTTCCTGGCAGTACCCGGACATAGTGGGCCATAATTGACATTTGGTGCAATGATGGTTGCCGATTAAACATTACAATGTCGCCATCGGAAAGATGTCTTTCCACCAGATATCCAACTTCAAGGTTTTGTGCTATTATGGAGCGGTCCTCTACGAAATCGAGTCTTATTTTTACGCCATCTGGTCTTACGATATAATTGACGCCTGGGAACTTGTCCGGCCCATTGATTACCAGCTCTCGCATTCTCTCAATGTTCCATTCTGTTATGATTTCTGGAATAGTTAACTTCTTTGCGATTGCCTCTGGAACTCCTACCTCGGACAGATCAAGGCTTGGGTCTGGGGATATGACGGTTCTACTGGAAAAGTCTACTCTTTTTCCAGAAAGCGAGCCTCTGAATCTTCCTTCCTTTCCTTTGAGTCTTTGAGTTAATGTCTTTAATGGCCTACCAGAACGATGGTGAGCTTGTGGGATTCCAGATACCTCATTATCAAAGTATGTAGTGGTATGATATTGCAATAGGTCAACCAAGTCCTGAACGATTAGTGGTGGTGTACCAGCATCCTTGCTTTCCTTTAGTCTTTGGTTTACACGAATGATGTCAACCATTTTGTGTGTGAGATCGTCCTCTGATCTGATTCCTGTTTCCAATATTATGGATGGTCTAACTGTTACTGGTGGTACTGGCAATACTTGGAGAATGAACCATTCCGGTCTTGCAGTGTTTGGATCATAACCAAGCAATCTTAGGTCTTCATCACGGATTTGTGTGAATCGCTCTCGTATGGTGATTGGGAGTAGTCTGTGCTCTCCTATTTCGGTTTTTTCGATGAATATTGTAGGTTTTGTAAATATCATGTCGTATTGTGGTTTTCCGCAGTGTGGACATTCCTTTGCTTTCTTTGCCTTGTCTAGAATTTCCTCTGGAATTCTTTTTTGTGAAATGATAGTGTATGCTGCCTCTTTTTTGAAGATTTGCCCATAGCTGTCAAGATCCTCTTGTGGGAGCTTTAATCTGGAGCAGGATCGACATGTTGCGAGCAACAGTTTGTGAATATTGTCAATGAATGCAATGTGCAATACCGGTTCTGCCAGCTCGATGTGGCCAAAGTGTCCAGGACATCTTGCCGCAGTATTTCCGCATGTGAGGCATTTTTGTCCAGGTTCTAGGGTTCCCAGTCTGCCATCCATCAGTCCGCCTTGCACTGCCATTCCGTCTTCGTCGTATGTCTCTGGTGCGGTGATTTCAGCAACGGAATATTTTCTGATTTCAGTTGGTGACCATACTGAGAATTTTATTCCGTCGATTGCTTTTACTGTTTGAACTGACAATTACACTCTCTCCTTTATCATTAGTCTTGGTGCTACGTTAAGGCTCTGCATTTCTTGCAATAACAACTTGAATGCATATGCTACTGATACTGAGGAGACTTTGGCCTTATCTCCGCAGACTCGGCAAACGTATTTTCTTTGTTTAACATCATGATATGCAACCAGTCCACATCGCTCACAGACGTAGATTTCTGATTTGTCTGATTCATCTAGCAATCTGTCTTTGAGAATCATAGATGCACCATATGCAATTAGGCAGTCTCGCTCCATTTCACCAAATCTGAGTCCTCCACCCCTTGCACGACCTTCTGTTGGCTGCTTGGTCAGCATTTGGACTTGGCCTCTTGCTCTTGCATGTATTTTGTCTGCAACCATGTGGTGCAGTTTTTGATAATATACAACGCCAATGAAGACCTCTACTGGGAATGGTTTGCCAGTTCTGCCATCATACATCATTTCTTTACCGGAATATTTCAGACCAGAGTGTTCTAGTGCTGCTTTGATCTCTTCTGTCTTTTCTCCAACAAACGCAGAACCATCAAATCTTGCTCCCCTAACTGCAGCTGCCTTGCCAGAAATTGACTCCATGAACATGCCTACAGTCATACGTGATGGGAATGCGTGTGGGTTGATCAAAACATCTGGAATGACTCCTTCCGCAGTATATGGCAAGTCTTCGTATCTTGCCAGTATACCAACTACTCCCTTTTGTCCATGTCTTGATGCAAACTTGTCACCAATCTCTGGAATTCTCATGTCTCTAACTCTAATCTTGTACATTTTGCCGCCCTCATTGGACTGGGTCATTACTACTGTATCCACAACGCCGGTCTCTGATGGTCTAACACCAATTGATGTGTCACGTCGATATGGTCCTTTGGACTCGAATTCGCGGTATTCTTCCATGAATCTTGGAGGACTGGTCTTGCCAATCAGAATGTCTCCACCAACTGCGGTTGATTCACCTGCAATCACCCCGTCCTCTTCTAGTAATCGATATGCCTTTTCTCCCTTGTAGCCTCGTATGTTATCCTCGGCATTTGGAATCTCAAAGTTGTCTCGCATTCCGCCAGGATATTGCTTTGCCTCTGCCTCATAGATTCTATAGAAAAATGTCCTGCCCAGGCCCCTGTCTACTGCTGCCTTGCTGATTACAATTGCATCCTCAATATTGTAACCATCAAATGGCAATACTGCAACTACACAGTTTTGTCCTGCTGGTCGGTCTTCTAATCCTAAGAGGTTGAGTGCCTTGGTGGTAACGATTGGTGTTTGTGGATACCACATCAGGTGCTGTCGAACATAAGTGCTGGTGTTCATCATTGGCGTTGAAAAGCCCAGGCTTTGTTTTGCCATTGCAGATTCGTATGTGTTTCTTGGAGACTGGTTATGTTCTGGATATGGGATGATTGATGCGCCTGCTCCCAAAATTGCAGATGGGAATATTTCAAGATGAGTGAATTTTTTGGTGTCCTTGTCATCCAGTGTGATTTCACAGTTTTCTTCCTCATTTGCATCGATTAATTCAATGATGCCCATTCTTAGAAGATCATTCCAAGACATGAGTTTCTTTGATACCTTATCGATTAGCTCTTGTGTGACTAGTGGTTTTCCTTCCTTTATCACAATGAGTGGTCGAAGCACACGTCCTGCATTGCAGTTTACGTATAGTCTAGTGGTTGCGCCTTCTACTCCTGGCTTGAAAAGTGAGATTCCGACATGTGGGTGGATTTTAGAGTTTCTTCTAAGATCACGCAGTGATTCAACTAGCTTGTCTCCATCTTTGTAATAGCCGACTAGTCGTCCATCAACAAAGACTCGAGTTCCGTCTCGTTTGAGGTCTTCTTTTGCATCTGTAAAGTGTACTGAGCCCAAATCGTATAGTTTTTCGATTATCTCTTCTGGTGATACATTTACTGAAATGATGGCAGATAGTGCCAAGTTCTTGACCAGCCCACAATTGGAGCCTTCTGGTGTTTCGCTTGGACAGATTCTTCCAAAATGAGTTGGGTGCAGGTCTCTTGCCTCAAAGTTTGGCTGAGTTCGAGATAATGGTGATTGAATTCTTCTGAGGTGTGAAATGGTGGATAGATAGTTTGTTCTATCCAGTAGTTGTGTTACCCCTACTCTTCCCCTGCCCCAGTTTCCTGTTGCAATTGCATTGTTGAGTTTATCAGAAACAATACCAGGTCTTATAGCAGCTGCTACTGCATTGATTCCCCGCTTTTGTCCGGATCTTTCTAGTTGGTATTTCATGTCGCGGACTAGATTTCTGAATGCAGTTCTGAACAGATCAGCTAGCATTTGTCCTGCGAATTTGATTACTTTATTTCCATAATGGTCCTTGTCATCAGGTGAGATCCAGCCCAGTTTTAGCTCGATTAGCTTGCATGCTGCTTCGCCCAAGAACTGCGCCTTTTCTCTTCTGTTTTCCTGATGCTTTCCTAGGTGTGGCAAAAGACCCCAATCAAGCAATGTCTCGGCACGCTTGATTTGGAACTCCTCTAACATTCCGGGTGCAATTCTTTTACTGATGTATACTATGGAATCCTTTGAGGTCTGGACCTCGGCTACTTTTTCAAATGATGCTTCAAGCTCGTTTTGGATTGATTCTACTAGTGAGGTTGCTGCTGCAATCTCTCTGTCAGACTCTAGTCCAAGTGCTCTCATCAAAGTAACTACTGGAATATCTACTGGGGAGCCAGGAATTCTTGCGACAATCAGTCCGTCGTTTTTCATTACCAGTTCTAGTTTTGCACGATAACCAACAATTGAGGAATAGACCTTTGCTTTGTAGACGTCGTTACCGCCGACCTTTTCCTTATCTACGATGATTTTGTTGTATGATAAATCTTCTAGTCCTACGATAACTCGTTCTGATCCGTTAATTATGAAATATCCCCCTGGAGCGTTTGGGTCTTCTCCGTGTTCAATTAATTTTTGTGT
>JAKAJY010000145.1 GCA_021824845.1 archaeon | reverse complement strand
ATCTCCAAGGCAATTGTTCTCATTTCAGTGGAATCCTCCATGGACACATCCAAGGTTTCAGCAAGACTCACCAAACTAGATGGTGTAAAAACAGTATACGAAATCACGGGGCAGTACGACATTGCAGTTATAATCTCATCTCCAAACATTACAGAAATCAATCTAGCAATTGATGCACTTCGAAAGGTGCCAGGCGTATCTGATACCAACACGGTCATCATTTTACGTGAAGTAACTTGAGACGAAAAACGGACTAGTTTCTCTGCTTTTAGCCGAAAAATAACTCAATTTCTCTGATACTAGCCGTTTTTAGTACGAATATGTTTATAACAGGTATTACGGCTTGTTAACTCTGCAAATGAGTGACCCAAACTATTACGCGCATCTGTACAACGAGTACGACAAAAAGCCACGAAGAATCCACGTACTAGATAGCACATTACGAGAGGGAGAACAGCACCCAGGAGTCACATTTACCAACAAGCAAAGAATCCAAATCGCATGGATGCTTGATTATTTCGGTGTAGACCAAATTGAGATTTCACCAGTAGTATCAGAGGATCATTTTGAGGCAACAAAGACAATCATCAAGCAAGGCCTCAAGGCAGACATTGTAGCACACGTTCGTGCACTGAAGGAAGACGTCGATGTTGCACTAAAGTGTGATCCAAAGTGGACTGCCACATATCTTGGAATATCAGACATTCACCTAAAGGACAAGCTCAGAATCACTCGAGAGGAAGCACTAAGGCGTGCAGTCGAAACAGTAGAGTATGCAAAGTCCCATGGACTAAAGATGCGATTTACCGTAGAGGACGGCTCCAGAGCTGATCCAGAATTCCTACTCAAGGTTTGCAAGGCAATCGAAGAAGCCGGCGTTGACAGAATCAGTCTGCCAGACACCGTTGGAATAATGAGACCAAGAGGCATGTTCAATTTTGTTAAAATGGTCAAAGAAAAGATCAAAGTACCACTTGATGTTCACTGTCACAACGACATTGGGTTGGCAGTGGCAAACGCATTTGCCGGAGTTGATGCAGGAGCTGACCAAATCCACACCACGATTGATGGAATTGGTGAGCGAACAGGAATCCCATCTCTGGCAGAAGTAGCAGTTGCCATGACCTATCTTTACAAATCACCAAATGATTTCAGACTAGACATGCTAACTGACCTATCCAGGCTAATCGAAGAATACACCGGAATCGTGCCATATGACTCAAAGCCGCTTGTTGGGCCAACAGCCTACAAGCACAAGGCAGGAACTCACTTGTCTGCAATACTCAGAAATCCAGCAGCCTATGAGCCAATTCCACCAAGAGTGGTAGGGAACAGACGTAAGATAGTCTTTGGAGAGCTGGCAGGAAAGGGCGGATCAGCATATTTGATGTCATTATTGGGCTTGCCAAAAAATGACGAGCAGGCAAAGGCAGTTGCTGCCGGGCTTAAAAACCTCAGAATGGGCGACCTATTGGAAATCCCACTTGATGGCAAGCTTGAAAGAAAGATAATTAATGACGCAAAAAGCAGTAAGGATTAACCATGGCAAAATGTGCTGAATGTGATTCAGATATTTCAATTCCAAGTGATGCCCTAGAAGGCGAGCTTGTAACTTGTCCCGATTGTGGTGCAAGCTTTGAGATAATCAAATCTCCAGGCGGATTTGGGCTAAAACCAGCTCAAAGCGTCGGAGAGGACTGGGGCCAGTGAGCTCCCCGATAACGGTTCTCTACGACACAATTCGACCAGAAGAAAAAGCCCTGACGGAAGCTGCAACCAAGATGGGCATCAAGATCGAGATGGTAGATTGTAAGAGCCTTGTTTTAGATGTTGATAAGAAATCCCAATACCAAACGGTACTGCAAAGATGTGTAAGTTATTACAGAAACCTGCATGCAACTGCGGCACTGGAGGGAATGGGTGCAAATGTTATCAATTCTTTGTATTGTGGAGTCTATGCAGGCAACAAGCTCTTCACCCACATGTTGCTAAAAAACGCAGGAATTGAAACCCCATATGTCAGCATAGCATTTTCCAAGGATTCGGCACTTGCTGCCCTCGATACAATAGGCTATCCCAAAGTGATCAAGCCAACCGTTGGAAGCTGGGGCAGGATGGTCCAGAGACTAAACAACAAGGAAGCCGCAGAAGGAATCATAGAAGAGCGAGAGAAAATGTATCCAATTTACCAGATTCATTATTTGGAGGAATTTGTGCAAAGACCTCCACGGGACATCCGAGCTATTGTAATTGGAGATACGGTGGCTGGTGCAATATATCGAAATTCCACCACAGAAAACTGGAAGACAAACACGCACTTGGGAGGCACTGCCGAGATCTGCAAAATAACCCCAGAGCTGGAAGAAATATGCATCAAGGCAAAGGACTCAGTCAAGGGCCAAATTGTAGGAATTGACCTAATGGAGAGTGAGGAGCGAGGTTTGGTAGTTCATGAAATCAACAACACCACGGAATACAGAAACGTAGCTCGAGTGACAGGCGTAGACATTGCTGGAAAGATTTTAGAATACGCAGTAAAATCAGGAAAATAAAAAATGGACTCGTCATTTACTATAACCCCCAGATTCTCAATTAAGATGCTAGAAAAGGCACTCAGGCTCTACACTCCATCGCTAGCTGAGAA
The DNA here is from genome assembly GCA_021824845.1 of archaeon. GTDB lineage: Archaea > Thermoproteota > Nitrososphaeria > Nitrososphaerales > Nitrosopumilaceae > Nitrosotenuis. The sequence continues at coordinate 2,895 of JAKAJY010000145.1, read as the reverse complement.
GCCAATGGCAGAATTTCTGGCAGACAAGTGCGATGACTTGGGATTTGATAATATCAAAATTGACGAAGTTGGAAATCTTATTGCAACGATTGGTTCCGGCTCGCCACGAGTTTTGCTTTGCGGTCACATGGATACAGTTCCGGGAAAAGTCAAGGTAAGAAAGGAAGGCGACTTTTTGTATGGGCGTGGGGCGTCTGATGCAAAGGCCCCACTAATGGCAATGCTACTAGCTGCATCCACTCTACAAAAAAACAACGGCACAATAATTTTTGTAGGAGCTGTAGATGAGGAGGGAAATGCAACTGGAATTAAAAATCTGGCAAAGCAAAAGCTTGACATTGATTACGCGGTCTTTGGCGAGCCAAGCGGCATCACTAATGTCACAATAGCTTACAAGGGAAGAATTGCAATAAACCTCAAAATCAATGTAGGCGACTCTGCCCACGCATCCGCACCATGGCTTGCAAAAAACGCAATTGAGGAAGCCATGAAGTTTACCAGCGAGCTAAAAAAAGCACTGGAGGAAAACCAGGAAGGAAAATCAAAGGGAATGATGCTCACTGCGACCATAACTGAGATCAAAGGAGGCGACTCACACAATGTAACTCCAAAAGAATGCAATACTATAATGGATATCAGAATTCCAGTCACACTCAACTGCAAGACAGTTGGAGAGAAAATATCCACCAAGGTAAGTGAGCTTGCAAACAAGCAGCAAGTAGAGGCAATGTATTCAGTAATTGATGAGACAGAACCCTTTGAGGCACCAATGAACTCGCCACTAGTTCGTGCATTTACCCTAGGTGTGATGGATGTAGAGCGAAAAAGACCGGCACTAATCAGAAAGACAGGAACTGGAGACATGAACATCATTGGTACGTTATGGAATGTTCCGGTGGTAACATATGGTCCAGGAGATCCACACGCATCTCACACCATAGATGAGCGAGTCTCAATGAATGAATATCTAAGAGGAATTGAGGTTATCAGAAACACATTACATCATCTAAAACGACTGCACGATTCCAAAAGCGAAACGTAATGCTCTGGTTTGTAGGCCTTGGAATTGGTGGGGCTGAAGCACTATCCGATAAAATAAAAAAAATAATTTCAGAATCAGATACGGTGTATTTTGAGCAGTTTACAAGCCCAATGAAAGAACACGAAACCAAATTCCTAGAGCAGTTAACAAAAGGCCAGTTCAAGCTTGCCCCAAGATGGCTAGTCGAAGACGGAAAGGAAATCTTAGAGGCCGCAAAAACAAAACAGGTGGCCTTACTATCATATGGTGATCCATATATTGCAACCACACACATTGAATTGCGTGTTCGTGCAATTTCTGATGGCACCAAGACAAACACCATCCATGGATCATCTGCCATTACGTCTCTGATCGGCGAGTGTGGTTTGCACTTTTACAAGGTCGGTAAAACAGTCACCATAATGAGTGGAATCGCATCATCTACTGCATATTATACAATATTTGAGAACCTAAAGCTTGGCAACCACACCATAGTATTACTAGAATGGAATCAAAACAAGAACTTCTTTTTGGACCCAAAAGATGCAATTGTCAGCCTCAAAATTCAGGAAAAAGAGCAGGTAAGAAAGGTCTTCTCAGACGATACCTACGGAATAGTTGCATCAAGGATTGGTCAAGAAAATCAAAAGATAATTGCAGGTAGATTCTCTTCATTATCCAAAACAGATTTTGGAGAAGCACCACATACAATAATCATTCCAGGCATGATGCACTTTACAGAATTAGACGCGCTAAAGGCACTAGCAGAATGCATTGAGCCACCAGAGGACAACACCCCAAAGATAGAAAAGATATCTGCACAGATGATGAAAAAATACATTCCAATGGTTCGACGTGCCCTAGACCAAATAACTCCACACTACAAGGATTCAAAAGAGTTTACCGGAGTATTGGAAAATGCAGACCTATACATCAAGGACGCAGAACGATTCTACTCTCAAGGCCAAGATGAGCTTGCAATATTATCAATCGGGTATGCCGATGGCCTAGTCGACGCCCTGCGAATAGCAAAGGGAATCGAGCCAGAAATCCCATAGAACAAATTAAAAACAGTGAGCCCATAGAAGTAATGCTTTGGATATTATCGACAAGAACATACTGGCATCAATGTATGTCTGCTCACTTACCGGCGAGGATCCAATCACCCACTGCATAAAGAAAACAAACCTATCAGAATCCTACATCAATGACAGAATTTCAAATCTGCAAAAAAATACGCTAGTCACAGAGACCAAGACGCTGACAGAATTTGGCAGAACCGCCTTACATGTAGTATTGGCTGGCGGTGTCTTTGATATTATTCACCCAGGCCACATTTACACCCTAAATGCGGCAAAGGCACTGGGTGACGTACTGGTCGTGGTGATTGCTACTGGGAATACCGCAGTAAAGATGAAGAAAAGGCACCCACTGCATGCAGAAGAACAACGCCAGGAACTAATCGGAGCACTATCCATGGTGGACTTGTGCCTGATTGGTCACGAGGGAGACATTTTCAAGACAGTATCACGTGTCAGGCCAGACATCATCGCATTAGGTTATGATCAGGTGCATCAGGAAAAATTCATCACTGATGGTTGCAAGGCGCTGAGCCTAAACGTAAAAGTAGCAAGACTGCAATCCCCAATTCCCGAATACTCTAGCTCTAAAATAGAAAAAGAGTACGGCGAAGCCCTGCACGGAATTTAGAGTGTAATTTTAATCGATATTGGTGAGCCGGACTTTAGTGCAAGTTTTTTGCGTATCTCAAATTTTGATATCAATTCTATGGTAGATAGATCATGGTGAGTCCTCTCCAGCATTATTAGCTGGGCGTCAACTTTGTCGTTTAGCTTGCATGTAAAGCACTTGAC
>JAKAJY010000051.1 GCA_021824845.1 archaeon | reverse complement strand
AACGACCTCTGAATAATGACGAAATATTGTCTCGGCATCAAATGCCACCATAATTGTCACATCGTTTACATTTGAGCGAATTGGCCTATCGGATACTCTAACCATGAAATAGCTGTGCTCGCCTTTGATGTTTGAATAAAACTCTCTTTTTCCAAAGATGTTATACCCCATTGATGCGCATGCACGGGAAAATATGTTGGCGGAGGATTCAATTCCACTTCCCTGAGGACCACCAATTAGCCAACTAATATCAGTCAAAGACATACCAAAACTAATGATTTTTGATTAATTAAGAATGTGGTTGAATTTCTTAACCACCGGTAGCAGCTTCAAAGAGCGCGCATTCGCACTTATCACGTTCACCGCAATAAGGACACACGCAAACACATTTTTCAATTGCATTTCCGCATTCTATGCACAATGCAAACTCTTCTTCAGCATTATCCGCCAAGTTACCATACCAAGCACGACAAATCTTATAAAGATTTGATAAAATTCTGCTATGTCATGAAACGGATTCTTCTTACTCGCAAGTTGCACGAATTTGCAATGAACCAATTAAGAAAGAAATACGAGCTAACAGTTCACACGGGGATAATTCCAATGCCAAAAGAACTATTGCTCCAGAAAATAAAAAATGTGGATGGATTGATCTGCTTTCCGTATGACATCATAGATAGAAAAGTAATAGAAAGTGCAAGAAATCTTGCAGTGATTAGCACGTATAGCGTGGGATATGACCACATAGACGTAAGTGCTGCCAAAGAAAAGAACATCAAAATTGGCTACACACCAAATGTTCTAACAAATGCAACAGCCGATCTCACCATTGGCTTGATGTTGGATCTGATGCGCAGAATAACAGAAGGCGACAGACTAATTCGTGCAGGGAATTGGAAAGAAATCTTTGGTCCGCATGACTACGTTGGGATTGACTTGGAGGGGAAAACGCTGGGAATTCTTGGGATGGGTCGAATCGGGCAAGCGGTTGCAAAAAGAGCACAGGCATTTGGTTTGAACATCACATATTATAGCAGGACCAGACTGACAAAAAATCAAGAGAACAAACTAGGAATAAAATTTGTTAGTTTTTCGGATTTGATTCAAGGTAGCGACATACTGACAATCCACATACCTTACAAAAAAGAAACTCATCATTTGATAGATTTTCAGATTCTGAAGAAAATGAGAAAGAGTTCATTTTTGGTCAATACGTCTCGTGGAAAGATAATTGATGCGAAAGATCTGGTAAGAGCACTCAAAGCTAAAACAATTGCTGGCGCGGCATTGGATGTATTTGAAAGAGAACCAATTGGAAAAAGCCACAAATTAACAAAAATGGAAAACGTGGTTTTGGCGCCACACGTTGGAAGCTCATCAGCAGAGACACGTCACAAGATGGCACAAATAACCATACAGAATCTGATTTTGGGGCTACAAGGAAGAAAGATGATCTATTCAGTGTGAGATTATAGCAAATCACGAACAGATTTTAATTGAATCAGGTCATCAGGATCTGATTTGATGCAATCAGTGCCTACTGGTTTTAGTTGCTCAAATTTTATCTGTCCTTGTGGAATTGATCCCGTTTTTTGCAGATCATATAGTTTTTGATGGATTATTTCTCTGTGTTTATTGCATGTAACGCCAACCATGTATTCGCCATCAACAGATGATACAGATATCACAAATTCGGGTGGGTTGACACATTGGTTTCCTTGTTCTTTTATGGAGCACCTATCTGGAAGCAATGTATTTTGTTTTTGTAAATTCTATGTAAACCTATTTGATATGATATTATCTAAAGCGAATCGATGATTTTTGCAAAATTCCAAGAATCCGGCTTGGCATTTTTGCTCTGATGCATCACGCCACTATCAAACAATTGCTGAACCAGAAATGCAGAATATGCTGGAGCACCAGTTGCTCCAGGTGAGTTATAGTTAATGATATGCAGCGAATGATCAGATTGCATCTCTATTGTTTCTGCCAAAAATTCTCCTTCCTTTGTGATTATCGGAGTACGAATTCCCGCTGTACCCCTAGTGGTAAAATATGATGGTTTTATTTTTGGGATGAATTCCTTTACTCGATTTATCATGTTGTTTTTTGAGATAGAACTCTTCCATTCTTTTGATACTAGTGATAAGAATTCTGAATTGAGTAATAATTTCTTTGAGCTGCCAGAGAGAATTTCGGAGATCTTTGATAATAACTTTGACATGTTCAATCCAGAGTACGCTTCGGGATCAGATACAGGCACAGCATTTGGCCCAATCTCGGTGCGTCCATCAGATCGTTTTATCCAGTGAGGATCCAGAAATGGGAATTTCGGAAACTTGGCAACAGTATAGATGTTTGTGCCCACAAGACTCGCGTTGGGTTCATCGATTTGCCAGTATTCGCCCCGAAAATGCAAGCTGGAGTATTGCTTTGCCAGGCCAAACTTTTTTGCAATACTAAGAGAATGTCCACCAGCACAATTTATCAAATGATCATATTCGAGACTTTGACCATTTGAGAGTATTACGGCATGGTTTTGGATTTTTTTCATTGTGGATGAGAATAAAAATCGTGTTCCGTTTTGTTGTGACTCTTGGAATAATTGTTCTGTCAGTAAGCCATAATCAGTTGATGCGTCTTTTTTGCAATATAATCCAGAGTGACATTTTACGTTTGGCTCTCTCTGTTTGATTTGCTCAGAATTGAGTAATTCCAGATCATTATCAACTAGTCCATTTTGATGTCCCCATTTGAGATACTTTTCCAGTGTACGGTGTTGTGATTCATCCAGAGCTAGCTCGATTGTTCCAGTATCTTTCCATGAGATGTGATGCCCTTGGGCATAATCCTGCCACAAGTCATGTGACAACAAGGCTGCCTTGGCGATTTTTTTCTTTTTTTGCGGATCCAAATAAAACGGCGAGTGGACAACTCCCGTGTTTCTGCTGCTAGCATGAGCTGCGACATGATTTTCTTTTTCAATCACACATACAGTATGGTCGGTAAGTGCAGAAATCCAGTAAGAAAGACTTGTTCCTAGAATTCCACCTCCAATTATTACGACATCAAACTTCAATACAAAAATCACATCACACAATCATTAATTGATTATGAAAAAGGCGCCGGGAGAGAGATTTGAACTCTCGAACCCTTGCGAGTACGCGCTTTATGGTTTTGTGTAATTTCCAGGCGCGCGCCCTACCAGGCTAGGCGACCCCGGCACTAGTCTTTACGACAAAAACTCTAGCAAATCATTCATTATATAATAGGTGATTTTGGGAAATTATCCTTTGATGAAATCCTCAAGGGCCGTCTTTGCCTGAGGATCACTCATTTGTCTTGGCGGATGCTTCATCAAATATGCGCATGCCGGAATGACTGGTCCGCCCATCTTTCTCTCCAGCGCTATTTTTGCTAGTCTTGTTGCATCAATTACTATGCCTGCAGAGTTTGCCTTGTCATCGACTTCTAGTCTTACTTCCATGTTGTATGGAATGTTTGCCCACTGCCTTCCCTCAATTCTCATGAACATGAGTTTTGTATTTCCTAGGAATGGAATGAAGTCTGATGGTCCGACATAGATTTGATCATCTGCCAGTCTTTGTGATAATTGTGATTGTACGCTTTCTGTTTTTGAGATTCTCTTGCTTACCAGGCGCTCTTGTTCTTTCATGTTCAAAAAGTCGGTATTGCCGCCAACGTTGATTTGGTATGTTTTCTCTATTTTGGTTCCTCTGTCATCGCATAGTTTTGCCAATGTTCTATGAACAATGGTTGCGCCGACCTGACCCTTGATATCATCACCGATGACTGGGATTTTCTTTGCTGCAAATTTTGCACCCCATTTTTTATCAGATGCAATAAATGACGGAATACAGTTTACAAAAGCGGTATTTGTATCAAGACAAACCTGTGCCCAAAACTGGGTTGCCTTTTCTGATCCCACCGGTAAATATGATACAATGATTTCAGCGCCAGTTCGCTCTATTGTCTTTTTGATTTCCTTGGTTAATTGTTCTGTTGATTTTTTGGATTTTAATGGCTTGACTCTGTTTTCAACCCAGATTCCAACTCCGTCCAGTGCTGGGCTCTCATAGACTTCGGCCTTGGTCTTTGGCATTTTGTTTTTTGGGACCCAGTTGACCATGTTTGGGTATTCGTAAATTGCCTCATTGATCGTCTTGCCTACCTTATTGTTTCCAACATCAAAGCCTGCTACAAAATCTAGATCATGAATTGTATACTTGGCAATTTTTTCATGCATTATGCCAATTACTTTTTGTTTGGGGTTTTGTCTATAGTATTCAATTCCTTGGATCAATCCAGAAAAACAGTTGCCTATCCCCACTAGTCCTACCTTTACTTTTGCCAAGCCTAGAATTGGTTCTTGTTAAACTCGTTTTAAGTTTTCCTACTTGAAAACATTGATTGTTGTAGAATCATGGATTTTTTGATCCTTATCATATGCAAACGACTCTACCACATATCGTCCTTCTAGGATGTGGGTATTGTCGTTTTTTAGCTGATTCCACGATATGGTGATCTTTTCTTTTGGTGCCAATTGTGTTCCCTCTGAGAATGTGGAATAAAACTCGGTTCCATCAAGGGCACGCACTCGAAGACTTGGTTCTAAATTGGAAAAAGAAACTGCCACTGTTCCAGTATTGATCACATCGATCACAACAGTATCATTTATGGTATAATCTGATTTATCGGTGAGAATCGAAATTGATGTACCTTCTACAAATTTTAGATCATTACTATTGTAGGTTTTTTGCAGGTAAACTCCTAACACTAACGCGGATGACACCCCTACAATTATTGCAATTAGTAATCCCTTTGGAATCATTCTGATGGCTTGGATTTGGAACGCCAGTTCTTTGGATAGGTGTTTGGTGCCATGATTATTCTTCTTGTCTGAAAGGCATATCCTTTGGTGGCATCCTTGATTTGCTCGGTGGTAAGAAGTGCCTCTGCAAGCGCCACCACCTCTCCTTTCTGGGTATAGACTCCAACCAAATCACCTTTTGTGATATTGTGAGATAGTTGTAGAATACCAGGAATCGCAAGCTGTGCTCCATGGCACAGTGCATCTACTGCAGAATCTCGAATTATGACTGATTTTATCTCGGAGAGAGCTCTTTCTATTGGAATAATTATCTTTTTTAGTTTGGAATCATCATTTTTTTCCTCCCATGTTGCAAACGCCTCTGCCACTTCGTGTAACGTAACCAGTTGGCTCTCGTGGAATTGATGCACGCGTGAACGTCTAAGCTCAATCATTGTGGCTCCAGGCCCTAATAGCTCTCCAATGTCATAGTAGAGTTTTCGAATATACGTTCCCGCTTCACATAAGACTCGCAACAGTAAGAGTCGTTCTTTTTGCTCCACCACATCCAGCTCGTAAATGGTTCGGGTTCGCGTTTGACGCAAAACAGCAGATCGTTGAGGTGGCTTTTGATAAATTTCGCCTATGAATAATTTCAGAATCGCATCTAGTTTTTCTTTGGTTGGTAAAGAATGCAATCTCCCCAAACCATAGTATTCCTTTGGGCCCATAAGTAATACGCCCAGTGCCTTTGTTGCCTCACCCAATCCAAGCGGCAATACACCAGAAACTTGAGGATCAAGGGTTCCACTGTGGCCAATCTTTGGCAGTTTT
>JAKAJY010000089.1 GCA_021824845.1 archaeon | reverse complement strand
TAATGGATGAGAGTATTGCCTCAAGAATCATACTGCTGCAGAATCAGGAGCGGCTAATTGATCCCTTTATTGCCGCTTACGCACAAACCAGCTAGCAAACTTTTCCAGTGCACGATATCTATGAGACAGGGTGTTTTTGTCAGGAATCTGCGCATAAGTCTTGGTCTTTCCTTGCGGAATGAATATTGGATCGTACCCCCATCCCATGCCCTGAATTTTTTTTGATATTTTACCTGGTGTTATTCCCTCAAAAAGAATTGGTTTTTTGGCCTTATCACAGTATGAAATTGTGGCGCAAAATTTCGCCTTCCTGTCCTTTTTTACTAGTTGCATCACACCAAGATTTCCTATTGTATCAAACACATATGACGAGTAAGGTCCTGGAAAGCCTCCAAGAGATGGTATGATCAGGGCATCATCTTCTATTATCATTGGCTTTTTGCATTTGGTAAAAGCATCCAATGCTTTTGCAGTCGCAATCTCAGATAGAGAGTTTGATTGAATTTCCATTAGATTTGATTTGAAAAAGTAAAGTCGTATTCCAAATGATGAGAGAATCTCTTTTGCCTCCAGATACTTGTGCCTGTTTGATGACACAAAATACACATCACTCCATTCGCGCATATCGTCCCCTGCTTTCTATTATGCCAACATGATTTAGTACCTTGTTGAATCGTTCAGGTCCCACGACCGATCTGTATCCCCTAAGGAATGCTTCCCAAAGTAAATCCATTACATCAACATGTGCACTACCAAGAATTTCCTTGAACAACCTAAGATCGACTGCATGATCTTCTGTTCTGATGGATTTTTGCGCAAGGCCAAAGTCAATTGCATAGATCTTGTTTTGGTGCGATATGAAATTAGATGTCGTAAGATCTCCATGGATTATTCCAGACTTGTGTAGTGTTGCAGTTATTTTGCCGATTTCCACACATGCGGATTGCAGTTTTATGCCGACAAGATCTCTTGCCAGAATGCCATTGATTTGCTGCATCAGTATGGTACAATCATTTTGGTTTACTCTGTATACCAGTGGAGTCCTAACTCCCAATGATTTTACTTCAGATAGTATGGTTGATTCTCTAATTGTTCTTTGTTTTCGGATACGAGAATCAAGTTGAGGATGTCGGTATGGTTTTTTCTTGCGTGTCTTGAGAATTGCGGTGTGATCTTCAAACTTTGTAAGATAAATGTCGCCCTCTGCACCCTTTTTTAGCAGCTTCATTAAAGATATAACCAAATCAAATCGAATTAAAATCTAGTCATGGATGAATCCGAAAAACGACTAAAACAAGAAGACTGCAACGAAGACACGCTAGGTGCCGGAATTCTTACACTAACTAACAAAAGAATTGCATTTGATAAAACTCGTGGTAGGATTGCAGACTTTACAAAGCGAGTAGACGAAACCATTTTGGATGTTCCACTAAATGAGATCACAAAGGTCTGGAAGGAGGGATTATTCATTAAAAAAGCATGCATCAGAGCAAAAACCAAAGACGGTGAGCAAGACTACAAGTTCGGAGTCTTTAGCACCGGAAGCTGGCAAAAAGACATTCAAAAGGCAATAAACGATTACAAGCCTCAATAGTCAATCTGTACCGTATCTAGTCTCCAAGATTGTCTAACAAATGTGTCCTTGAGTGAAACACCTTTTTTTGCAGTTGCCTGCAATAGTCCGGTCCATGCAATCTGGGAACCACAATCGCCAGAATATTGTATTGGTGCAACAAAGAATTTGGCCTTTTGTCTTGCACATATTTGCTTAAAGATTTGAGATAATCTTTTGTTTGCTGCGACTCCGCCAACTATTAGCAATTCCTTTTTTTCTGTAAATGATAAGGCACGCTCAGCTGCTTCTCCAATCATTGCAAACGCGGTTTCCTGTAAAGAGTAACACGCATCCTCCTTGTTTTTAGATATTCTTTTTGCAGCAGACATCAATCCAGAAAACGACACATCATTTCCCTTTACAACGTATGGTAGCTCGATGTATTTTTCAGATTTGCCAGCAAGCTCCTCGATTTTTTTTCCGCACGGTGATGCAAATCCAAGTGAGCGTCCAAACTGATCCAGTAATTGTCCCAGTGTGATATCAAGTGTTTCTCCAAATATTCTCCATTTTTTTTGCTTAAATGCAGCAAGCATCGTGTGTCCTCCAGACACCAACAACGTCAATGGATCCTTTGCGCCGGTGAGCATCTTGCCAAGCTCAATGTGGCCTATTGCGTGGTTTACTGGATATATTGGAATTTTATAGTATGAAGAGATTGTCCTTGCAACTACCCCCGATACACGAAGGCACGGTCCAAGACCTGGGCCCGCAGAATATGATATCAAATCGATGTCTTTGATGGAAAGATTTGCCTGACGAACACATTCAGACAAGACCTCGGAGCTGTGCTCAATGTGATGTCTTGATGCTTCGCGGGGATGGATTCCTTGGCCGTCTTGAGGTCGGTAAATTCTCCTCACATCGGATAGAATTTTACCCTTGTTACCGCGTTTTTCCACAATAGCGCATGAAAATGTGTGAGCGGTGCTTTCAATCCCAAGGCAGATCATTTTCTATCCACGACTCATGGCAGATATAATTTTGATGACATCGCCGTCTTTGAGGATGTGATCTCCGCCGATTCTTTGCTTTGTTTTTGCGTCTATTGCGTGCAAGAATCCCTTTGCCAGATCCGCATGTATTGTACCTGCTAGGTCTTTTGCAGTAGATCCAATTGGAAGTAGTCTCGCATCAGGCAGTACAACTCCGTCCTTGTTTGAGAGTTTGGCCTCATCCTCAACAGGATAAACGGTGATGAATTTTAGAACATCAAATACTGCATGATTAATTGCCTCTTGCACACCAGTCGTGTGAATCTTTGTTAGTACAGCTTTGACCAGATCGAGTGCTTGTTTTTGCTGTGGATTTATTGTGGATTCATCAGATATGACAAAGGAAGAATCACCCGAGACATATTTTATCAGACCTGCCTTTGCTGCCTTACGAAGCAAAAATTCAGATTCAGCACTACACGTAACAACATGGTTTTCTTTTTTTATTTTATCTATAATGGAGAGATCCTTGCATAGATCTGCCTTGTTTGCAGCAATAAGCACGGGTTTTGTTTTTTTGCGCAGCTTGGTAACAAACAGTGTAATGTCATCCTCACTCCATTCTGTTGGTTTTTTCATGCCAAGCCCGGTCTCTTTTAGAATATCAGATACCTCAAACTCGTTTACCCCCAAACCAGAAAACCGTCTTGTGATTCCTTCCACCAGGGTTGCAGTTTTTTGAAGTATTTCTTTGAGTAGTTTTTGCCATTCCCGCATCAAGATTTGCTTAAACCACTGATTGAATTCATTTTCCACAAACTCTACATCCTCAAGTGGGTTATGAGTTCCCGGCGGTACTGGCTGTCCCTGAATGTCGGTAGTTCCTGCCACATCCACCACATGAATCAGCACATCTGCCTGTCTTGCATCGTCTAGGAATTTGTTGCCCAGTCCCTTTCCTTCATGGGCGCCAGGCACAAGTCCTGCCACATCGATTATTTTGACTGGGACTAGTCTTACACCATCTAAACATGACGGATTTTGGTGTGTTATCCCAAAGTGCTTGCATGCGCATTTTGTCTTGACGTGTGTTACCCCAACGTTTGGCTCTATTGTCGTAAACGGATAGTTCCCAATTGCTACAGTTGTTTCTGTTGCCGCGGAAAAGAATGTGGATTTGCCAACATTTGCCTTGCCAAGCAATCCAATAAACATCAAAATGAAAAAAATCGCTACTTCTTATTAGTATTACAGAAATTGTTTAATGTGGAGCTAATTCCAACCCATACATGATAGTGATTACCGGTAATCCAGGGGTCGGCAAACACACCATATCAAAAAAACTGTCTCAAAAACTTGGATTCCCAATTCTAGATCTTAACCGAATTGCCATACAAAATAAGGTCTATCAAAAACGTGATCATATACTAGATGTTGATACAAAGAAGCTGGTAAAAATAACAAAAAAACTCGTAAAAAAAGACACCATAGTTGTAGGACATCTTGCTCCATATGTAATAGAAAAATCACAGCTAAATCTTGCCATAATACTAAGAAAAAATCCATACAAGCTAGTCCCCATTTACAAAAAAAGAAAATATACCCAGAAAAAGATCATTGAAAATTTAGGTAGTGAAATTTTAGGCATAATAGAATATGACAGTATAGCAAGATTTGGCATGAAAAAAACACGCCAGATCAATGCAACAAATCTTTCCCCAAATCAGATCATAAACAAGATAATGCTTGCGATAAAACGCAAGTTCAAAGGAGATGAGGTAGACTGGCTGGATCTGGTTGCAAACAAAGGCGATCTTGCCAAGTTCTTCCCAAACAAAAAGTGATCACATGTTTGAGATTCTAAAGACAGACTTGGCTGCAAGAATTGCAATATTACAAACCAACCACGGCAAGGTAGAAACTCCTGCGTTTGTTCCAGTTGTGCATCCAGTAAAACAAAGCGTCCCAGCTGACAAGCTAAAGCAGATGGGCTTTGATCTGGTCATCACAAACGCCTACATCACCATGAAACGATGGGGTGATGAAGCAACAAAGCGAGGCATTCATGATATAATAAAATTTGATGGCAGCGTAATGACAGACTCTGGTGGATACCAGGTCTTAGAGTATGGCCAAGTGGATGTAACGCCGGAAAACATGGCAGAGTTTGAGCAAAAGATAATGACAGATATTGCCATCCCGCTGGACAAGCCAACAGGTTATGGCCTGCCAAAGAAAAAAGCAAAAAGCTACGTTGATCACACCTTACAAGTAACAAAGAAAACTATTGATACAAAAAAAGACAATGGCCAAATCTGGGTTGGGCCTATCCAAGGAGCAGAACACCTGAATTTGGTGAGAAAGTCAACTAGCACACTACTAGAGCAGGGATACCAAATGCTTGCCTTTGGCAGCCCAGTTGAGGTAATGGAGTCATATGAGTACGGATTGCTTGCAAAAATAATCCTAGAGGCAAAGAAGTTAATTCCAGACTCTATACCGCTGCATCTTTTTGGGGCAGGTCATCCATTAACAATTCCAATTGCCATTGCACTAGGCTATGACACGTTTGATTCAGCATCCTACATGTTATACGCAAAACATGACAGGTATATCTCAGACGATAGGACAAACCACCTCACCGAAATGCAGTATTTTGGATGCAATTGTGAGGTCTGCACAAAATACACCCCAAAATCACTCTCAGAATTACCATCTGATGAGCGAATCCCACAAATAGCGCTGCACAACCTATATGCAATCAAGTCCGAAGTCGACCGTACAAAGGAGGCAATCCATGAAGGGCGGCTCTGGGAATACATTGTCAAAAAGATAAAGGCGCATCCAAAACTATACGAAACACTAGAAGTCTTTACCGCAAATTCCGAGTTTTTGGCAAAAACCACACCAAAGTTCAAGGACAAAGCCCTGTTCCTGTACACTCCAGAAGATCAGTTCAGGCCAGAAATCATAACATATCACAAAACAGTGAGAAATTTCAAAACCGACAAAAAGGAACTAGTAATACTGAGAGATGCATCAGACAAGCCATTCTATCTCTCAGGCGATTACAACAGAGTGAAGAAAAAATACAAAGACAATGTCCAGTTTTGCCAGTTCAACCCATAC
>JAKAJY010000165.1 GCA_021824845.1 archaeon | reverse complement strand
TTGGTAATCTCTTGCTTTGCGCTGATATGTTGTAATAGAATTTCTTCCAACCCGGGTTTTGGTATTTTATCAAGATTTTTTATGAGTGAGATTATCTCAGATTCTAGTTTTTGGCGCAGCTTGGAATTCGCTGGTGGTGCTTCTCCAAGTATGTCTTGTACTGTATAGCTATCAAAAACTCGAATTTCTAAATTCACCATGAATTACCATACAATTTCAATTTAATAAAAAACTATATCAAATTATCAAATTTGAAAGCAATTTTTTAAGGTAGTTTATTTAGATATTATGAGAATGGATCGCTACATACAGATCCGAAAACTAAACGGATCAGTTTCAAAATTACTTGGAATAAAATAGAATTTGTGTATATAATTCCAAATATTGAAGAGGTTGTAAAAGATTTGAGATTTTTTGGTTTAGATGATATTGACGCTAAAGTGTATGTAGGCATAGTTCACTTTGGTCCAATAGAAATAGGCAATCTCGCAGAAAAAATTGGGATTCAAAGGGGGAAAATTTACCGTTCATTAACAAGACTAAAGAACATCGGAATTGTAACAACTACGTTTTCTCACCCCACAATATGCTATGCAAAACCACCTAAGGATGCCCTTGAGATGATAATTGAAGATAGTTTGGATAGAGTTGGCATTATGAGAAAGCTTAGCTTAAAAATTCAAAATGACACATACGAATTAAGAAACACTAGTAAATCTCCAGAAATTGCATCATTTAGTATAATTCAAGGGCGATATAATGTATATTCAAAGATTAGTAAGATGATAGAAAAGGCGCAAAATAATATCTACATAGTTACTACGATTGAAGACATTGCAAGAATGTACCACACAACGATTCCAGAAAAAATTATGATGAGACAGGACCAGGTAGACATAAGGCTGATAACCAGAGCGGAAAACCAAGATCAAGATGCTTTGATCAATAGATTTGGAATAAAGAATGTTCGCGTAGGTAAGATTCCTGCAAACAACAGAACAGTGATTAGAGATCAAAGTGAATTATTGATGTCAGATGCAATAGACTCTCATAATATGGTTGATGGTGATAACGACACTGTTATGCACACAGATTCTAATGAAATTACAGCTAGTCTTTACAATTTTTATCTAATGATGTGGTCCAAGTTCAAACCAGGTGTAGACAAGCAGATCGGCTCAGCTCGCCATTCACGAGTTTTTCAGAATTCATACAATTGATATCACTGGGCGTGAAATTCCAGCTCATTTTAATCGATATGGCCAAATCAGCATTTGCAGCTCTGAATAGTTTGTACAACAAATACAAACTTCTACATTATATCCTTCAAAATAATTCAAAATTAAATTGAAAATACGCACAAAACTCGTACTAGTTTTCGTCATAACGGCATTTTGTTATTCTGCAGGAGCGCTAATCTCAATTGAGATAATCAGCAAGCAATTCATAGATACGGTGGGCATCTATTCAATTCAGATAACAAAATCAACACTAAAGAACATTTATGATAGAATAGACCTGCGATCTGGCCAGTTAATACTAATTGCAAACAATATTGAGGTATTACGCATCATAGATGAATCAAATTCCGATTTTGAGAAAATGGAGAACCGCGACCAACACATAGAAAAAACTGATTCGGACTGGATGAGTGGGAAGAGTAGTGAAGCCATTTCAAACGTCTTGTCTAGTGAGTTATCATTGCATCTAAAGATGGATCAGTCCAACATCAAGTACGAATCAAACAAGCTAGTTTTTTCCGAAATTTATGTTACAAATCAATATGGAGTTGTTATTGGCTCAACTGGAAGGACAACTGACTATTTACAAAGCGATGAGGAATGGTACCAAAATGCAATAATAGAAAAAGACGGATTATGGATAGGCAAGCCAGAATACGATGAGAGCTCTAGATCATATTCCATAGATATTGTATATAGGATTAATGACGATGATGGAAAATTCTTAGGGGTGATAAAAGGTGTGTACGATCTTGGTACGATCTTGGTACAATCAAGGGGGAGCTTTCCTTGCTCCAAAATGACATCCCATACCACAACGTACCGTATTTAGTAGACAATCAAGGCTATTCCGTTTTGAGCACTGGGAATGAGGATAAATTTCCAGACAAAACAGATGTAGAGCTAGACAAATTTGGACAAGACCTTTCAGAACTAGAACCAGTAAGGAGATCGCTTGTGGAAGATTCTGGATTTTTAATGTGGTCCGATGACAAATTCACATCGTATGCTGTTTTGCCAGAAACCAAGTATGATGAAAAATTAGGTTGGGCGCTTTTGCTTGACTTTGATAGAGACGAGATAATGACGCCGCTTACAAACTTGAATAACATTATCATCAGCGTTGGGATACTTGTTGCAATATTATCAGGAGTTATCGGTATTTATTTTTCAAGAACAATCTCAAAGCCAATTGAATCACTGCATTTTGCAGCAGACAATATGAGAAGAGGCAATTTTGAGCACCAAGTAATAATAAAATCAAATGATGAATTAGGCAGGCTTGCCGAATCTTTTAACGTAATGATTAGAGACGTAAAAAGAAAACTTGAGCTTGAAAAAGAGATAATTGCCACACGGGAGAGAAATAAGGAAGAAAAATTCAAAGTCATCGGAGAGCTTTCTTCAAGAATCGCCCATGATCTTAGAAACCCTCTATCCACGATTCGTAATTGCTCAGAATTGTTATCTCGTGTAAAAGAGAATCAAGATGAAAAATCCAAAAAATACATCTCATTGATGAATCGAGCCATAAATCGAATGTCCAATCAGATTGAAGATGTTTTGGATTATGTCCGAACCACTCCTATTTCAAAAACTGCAGAATCATGCTTGGATATGATAAAATTTGTCGTTGAGGCAAATCCGCCTCATGAAAGTATCAAAGTCATAATGCCATCAAACGATCATACCATATTGTGTGACGCTCAAAAAATGGAGATTGTGTTTACAAACATTTTTAGAAATGCAGTGCAGGCAATAGGCAATAATCAGGGAATAATAAAGATCAGCATCATAAAACTGGGCGGCTTTGTTATGATAGAATTTGAAGATTCAGGTTCTGGCATTCATGAACAAAATCTGGCAAAAATCTTTGAGCCATTATTTACTACAAAACAAGAGGGAACCGGTCTTGGATTGCCAAGTTGTAGAAATATTGTTGAGCAACATAATGGTAGAATAGAGGTAAAGCTAAATCCCACCAGATTTCAAGTTTATCTGCCATCATCTTGATGTACCATTAGATCTGTTCTTGTTTTGTAGAAACCAGATATAGTAGCGGGTCTGGTGGGATTCGGACCCACGACATACGGATGTCTCCAAGTAATTTTAAGAGTCCGTCGCTCTACCTGGCTGAGCCACAGACCCACTGAGGAAAAAACAAGTGTACCGTTATTTAATTGAGGTGAAAAATTTAGTTTGAAGCTTTTGCTTCGATTTCGTTGTATTTGTCCAGAATTGCAGTCAAAACCGTTGAGACTGGAATGTTGTTCATCTTTTTCTTCTCGGCTAGGAGTTTTTGGTATGCATCTAGTGTGATGTATACTGGTATGGAGCCGTTTCCTTCTAGCAGTCCTCGAACCTTGAATAGAGCACTCTCCATTCCCTTTTCAGCAGTCTTTGCGAATTTGACCTTGTTTAGAATTCCCCCTAGTGGACCAAATGGCATCTCATAGTTTACTGTCATGGTAACAGTGGTTAGTCGCTCTGTCTTTGGTGTGAATTCGGTTGTAATGTCCCATTTCTTGAATGGTCCTGTAGTCATTTTTGCAGAGATCTTGCTTTCCTTGACAAATTCTGTTGTCTCACAGTCCCATTCCAATCTTTTTCCGCCAAAGTCACCGACAATTCTGAATGTTGTTCCAACACCCATGCCGTCTTTGATATCCATTGGAATGACTGTCATTCCTACACCCTTGTCCGACATTTGGTCAGAGACGTGCTCTGGTCTTGCAAAGTATGTAAAAACGGTGTCAACTGGAGCTTTGATATCGATTGATTTTCTAACTGTAGTCAACGTTGGGCCTTTTTCAAAGTCTGCATTTAAAGCTTTTGTCATTTTTCGAACAAAACCACTTTGCATTATATTGAACGGAGCGATCTAGAGATAATGCATCAAAAGATCGCATTTTTTGCATTATCTGCATTGCTTATTTTCCCAATTATCCATCAGGCAAACGGCCATGCACTGTTTAATTCTGCAGAGTCCACCATAGGCAATAATCGAGTCCAAGTAGCAACAGACCCAGAATTTCCTCAGGCAGGCCAAAAGGCAAAGATTCGAATGCATGTAACAGATCGTGATCTAAATGACGTAAAACAATTCGTAGTTGGGATTAGAATATTTTATGATGATGTTCAGGTGGACGGCATTCCACCACAGTCAGTCGATGGTGGATATTGGGACTTTGATTATACCTTTGACAAGCCAGGAAACCACATATTTCGAGTTGATATTTATGGTGAGGATGGCAAAGCAATCACTCACACATTCAACATGAGCACGCAGAGCCCATTTGGCTACATCTTCTTTTATGTCATAATGTCAGGCGCAATTGGTGCTGCCGTAATATTTGGCTACATTTACTTGCCAAAGCGAATTAAAAGAAAGACCTAGGCCTTTGCGAGAAGGGCTGCCTTTGCCATCCTAAATGCAAATATCGCAGTAAGTAGAGTCATTGCAAACAGCAAGATACCGATTCCAAGATGTATTGCAACTAGTACCGCATGTAGTTTTGCCTCAATCACCAAAGCGCCAAGTGTTATTTGAGTCACTACAAATATCGATGCCAGTGTGGAGGTAACTTTGATTTTTCTATCTGAGTTCTTGTTTAGCCAGACCCCAACAGTAGTAGCAATTATCAGACTACCAGTGGTTGCAGCAATGAATCTGTGTACCCATTCTATTAGGAATTCGTTGTCAGGGAGCAATCCATTTGGGCATAATGGCCAGTCAGGGCAGGATAGGCCTAGTCCGGATGCAGAGACATATCCGCCAATGAACATCAGAGAATACAAGACAATGAGCGATGCTAACGCAAGATACTGGAGTCGCAAAATTATTCTACTATGAAACTGCCTTTCATTCCAAGCGCTGCGTGTCCTGGAACAGTACAGATGTAATTGTATGATCCAGGTGCGCCTGCGGTAAATGTCACTTCTTTTGCCTCTTTTGGCTTGATTGGGTTATTCATAGAGCCTATTGCAGAATTGAACACAATGCTGCTAACATCATCTGGGTTTGATACAACTCCAAAGGAGTGGAACGATATACCGTTGTTTACTGACTTTATGGTTACAGTGTCGCCAGACTTTACCTTGATCTCCGGGTTGTGGCCTTCCTCACCCGGAAGTGCATTAAATGCCAACTGTTTAAAGTCAGATGATTCTACAAAGTTCAGATCAAAGCTGTGAGATATTCCTGTTGGTGCTGCCGCAGTTGGTGCAGCACCTTTTGGTCCGACCACAATCTCACCCACCATACCCAATTCTCGGTGTCCTGGAATTGTACATATGTAGTAGAATGTGCCCTCACTTGTCGGTATGAATGATGAGGTTCCGCTTTGGCCAGGCTTTAGCGGATTGTTCATGTTTGCCACCTCGGTTCCTCCAAGTATGTCGCCAAATCCTTCTTTTGCCGGTGTGACACCAAACGCATGGAAGGATATGCCGTTGTTCGTTATTGTAAATT
>JAKAJY010000179.1 GCA_021824845.1 archaeon | reverse complement strand
TTGGTGTATGATTAGATGCCAGAGCCAAAATATGTCATTGCCATGGGTGCATGTGCAATTACCGGAGGATTATACTTTGATTCGTACAATGTTCTGCCTGGAATTGATGGAATACTTCCAGTAGATGTCTATGTGCCTGGATGTCCGCCAAGACCTGAGACACTTATCCAAGGATGTATGTTGTTGCAAGAAAAAATCAAGAGGCTAAAGGCCAGGTAAGAATCAATGAGCACAGAAGAAACAAAACCAGTAGCAAAACCCGAGCCAGTAAAGGAGCTCCCAAAGTTTGAGAAATCAATTGCTGACAAACTTACCGGGAAATTTGGCGCAAAAACAGCGATAGAATTTGTAAAGCCACTTAGAATTCGAGTCAAGGTGGCAAAAGAAGACGTAGTAGAGGTGGCAAAATTCCTTCGAGACGAGATGCATTTTGATCATGCAGAATCCGTAACTGGTGTTGATTATCCAGACGCAAAGGAAATCGAAGTAGTTTATCATTTAGGATCTTACACTGATTCCGAGCTTGCAAACCAAGTCTTGGCTCTGGCAACTAGGGCTCTAAGAGAGGAAAACCCAAACCCTGGCTCTGATAACACTAGATTGCCTAGCCTTCGAGATGTGTTTTACAGCGTAGAGTTTCATGAACGAGAATGCTTTGAGATGCTTGGCGTTTACTTTACTGGTCATCCGGATAATCGCAGACTATTACTCCCAGAGGACTGGGCTGACTTGCCACCAATGCGCAAAGACTTCCACATAAAGGGGAGATAGAAATGAGCACGACTCCACTACCACCAGGCCTGCAAATGGAAAAAGTAGACGAGCGAATTATGACGCTCAACGTAGGCCCACAACACCCAGGATCTGGTCACATGAGAATTATTGTTCAGATTGATGGCGACTATATCGTAAATGCCGATCCTGATCCTGGCTATGTGCATAGGGGAGAGGAAAAGATGGCAGAATATCGCAACTATATCCAAAACATTCCTCATCTTGAAAGGCCGGTAATTCATGATTCATGCAATGTGTTGTATCCATATTGTCTTGGAGTCGAGGAGCTGCTTGGCATCGAGGTACCAGAGCGCGCAAAATACATCCGAGTTATTGCGTCTGAGCTGAACCGATGCGTCTATACGCAATATTGGCTTGCAATTTATGGAATCTTTTTGGGCCACTCTACAATGTTCATGTGGCCTGCAGGAGACAGAGAACTACTCATCGATATGCTTGAGAAAATGACCGGTGCTCGTGTAACTCATGCTTATTTTGTTCCAGGTGGAATTCGAAACGATGTTCCAGCAAACTTTGAGGACATGTTACTCAAGCGAGTCAACTATTTTGAAAAACGCATCAAAGAATATGCTGCAATATTTTATGATAATCCAATTCTGATTTCAAGAACCAAGGATGCCGGAGTTCTCTCAAGAGCGGATGCAATTAGATTGGGAGTTACAGGCTCGACACTGCGAGCAAGCGGCGTTGACTATGATTTACGAGTCAAAGAACCATACGATGTGTATGAGGAACTGGATGTCAAAGTAAACACACTCAAAGAAGGCGATGCATACGCACGCTCCAAGATTCCATGGCTTGACATGCTGGAATCATGCAATATCATTAGACAGGCTTTGCAGAAAATGCCAAAGTCGGGCTCTGTTCGAGTAAAGCTAAAACCAAATCCAAAGGGCGGAAACGACGAAGTCTATAAGAGAGTAGAATCAGGCCGTGGCTCACTTGGATGCTATATCGTATCAAAGAGCAAGCCTGAACCATACCGCGTCAAGATGAGTGTTGGCTCGTTTAGAAATCTCATAGGATTGCCATATTTGCTCAAAGGAGAAAAACTTGGAAACATGCCTGCGGTATATTGGAGCCTGAACTATTGGCCAGTGGAGGCTGACAGGTAAGATGTCTACAATTGCGCCAAAATTCCGACTGAGTTATTTTCTAAAGTCGCTTACCGATAATGTATTCTGGGCAGTCACATTACTGACGCTGATTGGCTTGCCATTTATCCAAGTCCTACTGTTCTATTTGGAATTGCCAGTTATTGGAGGCAGACTGCTTGATCCATATCTGGCGCTAACTATACTGGCAGACCCATCAAGACAAGTACCTCTGATAAAATCTCTGATGCAAACCGAGTTTTTCAAAATTGCAGCATTTCCTGGATTTGGATTTGCGGCATTGCTTGCAGCTGGAACAATTTTTGTCGAAAGAAAGATGCTTGCAAAACTACAACTTCGTGTAGGTCCATTTTATTGTGGAAAAATCGAAGGAATCTTACAATTAATGAGTGATGGAATCAAACTATTATCCAAAGAAATCATCATCCCAGCAAAGGCAGACAAACCAATCTTTTGGGCAGCGCCTGTCTTGTTTGTGGCCACCGCAGCTGCATTTGTATCGCTAATTCCGGCAGCTCGTGGAGGGTGGGTAGTAGCAGATGCCGATGTTGGATTACTTGCTGTGTTTGCAATAATTGGATTTTTCCCAGTCATCACAGTATTGTCCGCATGGTCTGCAAACAGCAAATTCCCATTCATTGGTGGAATCAGGGCACTGCACCAAATGGTCTCGTTTGAAATTCCGCTAATCTTGTCCGTTCTTGGTGTTGTGATATTGACTGGAACACTAAACCTGACTGAAATTGTCGAATCTCAGTACTCGTACTGGTGGATTGTCTTCTTACCAATAGGTGCAATTGTATTTTTCATAGCAATGCTGGCGGAACTAGAAAGAATTCCGTTTGATCTACCAGAGGCAGAAAGCGAAATTGTGGCAGGTTGGCTAACCGAATTCTCTGGTATGATGTATGGTTTGGTCCAGCTAGGATCCTATCTGAAATTATACGCATTTGCGGCCCTCTTCACGGTGTTATTCCTTGGAGGCTGGAGCGGACCAAACATTTGGCCGCCATTCCCAGAGGAGATAATCGAAAAAGGAATCGTGATGGGCCCAATTACGGTTCATCTTCCAGGACTTCCATTACTGGATCAGCAAATGCTAAACGATGTGCTGTGGTTTGTAATCAAAGTCGCCGGTGTAATCTTTTTCATTCTATTGCCTAGGGGTGTGTTCCCAAGAATCAGAATTGATCTGCTCTTGCACATTGGTTGGTACAAACTGATCGGTCTTGCGTTCGTTAACATCTTTATAGCACTCGCCTTGGTGTACGCTGGGGTATTAGGTCCGGGAGGGATTTTGTAGATGGGAACCGCAACAGGAATTATCAAGGCATTAAACTCTGGAATAAAACATCTTGCAGTAAAACGATTCACACTGCGATACCCAGAACAAAAACTAAAGTTCGTAGGTGACGGATACCAATACGACCCAAACACTGGCGTTGGAATTGCAGGCTACAAGGGACGGCACATGCTGTTCCATGATCACTGCACCGGATGTCAACTCTGCTCTATAGCATGTGAGGGGATAGCAGAGGCGATTGCAATGGTCAAAGTACCAGAAGAATGGAAGCACAACAAAAAGGCAATCATGCCACAAATCGACTATGGCAAGTGTGTTTTCTGTGGTCTGTGCGTTGATGCGTGCCCATTTTACGCATTATACATGACAAATGATTATGAATTATCATCATTTACAAAAGAAGGTCTAATCTATACGCCCGCCCAATTGCAGGTAAAGCCAAACGTAGCACAAGACGTTGAGCTGAAGTTTGACAACCCAAGAGGTGCCACACATGGCTGATGCAGTATTTTTGGCACTTGCAGTAATGACAATAGGCTCTGCCATTGCAGCACTCGAAGTAAGATCCTTGATCTATGGCTCTATTGCATTGATGGGAACGCTAGGGGGAATCGCCGGCTTCTTCTTGTTATTGGACTCGCCATTTGTTGCAATGTTCCAAATCGCAGTGTATATTGGCTCAATCGCAGTACTGATTCTATTTACTGTAATGCTTGTTAGAAGACAGCTGATCTTTATCAAAATCGAAGACCCACGAAGGCGTTATGCTGGAATTGGATTGATGCTTGTAATGATGATGGCACTTGGAGCAGTAATACTGAGCTCTGGCATCAAAACCATTCAGACTGATGAGCCACCAGTGGACTTTAGGATGATTGGTGCTGACTTTTTGACATATTATTGGCCTGCACTAATCTTGATGGGATTCATCTTGGCAGCATCCGTAATCGGTGCATTGACTTTGGCAAGAAGGGAGGATATAACAAATGACCAACACAATGCTTGATTTTCTAATTGTATCAATTGCACTGCTTGCAATTGGCATCTATGGCGTGTCTGTCAAGCGAAACGCAATTCGTATGCTTTTTGCAATAGAGATGATAGTCAATGCAGCAAATCTAAATTTGGTAGCATTTGGCAGATTCCTGCCCACAAGCCACGGCCAAACATTTGCATTATTCTCAATAGCAATTGCGGCAGCAGAAGTTGCAGTTGGCCTGGCACTAATCATTGTGGCATACAGGATGTACAAGAATGTGGATATTGCAGAATTTAGGAGCTTGAAGGGCTAATGGAATACGCGCTACTTCAGGCAGTCTTCCTGCCCTTGTTACTATCACCGGTGGCATACATCCTTGGACGCAAGATGGGCCCAACCGTGGCAACCTGGTTTACATTTGGATTGTTGCTATACTGTACATTCCTAGTAATTGATGTGGCACTTTCTGGAAATTATTCTGAGCATTATGTGTGGACCAAGCTGTTTGGCGAATTTGGCTTCAAACTAGATGGATTGGCAATTCCATTTGCAGTAATCATCTATGTTCTGAGCACAGTTCTGGCACTCTACTCCAAGCCGTACATGATACACAAGTTCCATGAACTATACGAAGAGCACGTACACCACTCACAGTCCAGCTCTGGCCAGACAACCACAATGGTAGAATCATCTGGAATGACTAGTTATGTCAACAAGCAGTCCGGTCTGTACTTTGCGTTATACTTGGTGTTTGCAATGGGTATGCTTGGAACAGTCCTTGCAACCAATCTGATTGAGTTTTATGTCTTCTTTGAGGTAATGCTGATTCCGGGTTTCTTCTTGGTTGCATTCTGGGGTGATGGTCCAAGACGAAGAATCTCACTGATGTTTTTGTTCTGGACCCATGTCGGCGCAGTCGTGTTGTTATTGGGATTCTTGACGATTGGTTTGTCTGTTGGTAGCTTTGACTTTGCAGCAATTTCAGAGGCAAAAATTCCGCAAGACGTTTTGATGCTTTCGGCAATCGCCATAGTGCTAGGACTCGCAGTAAAACTTGCGGCGTTTATCTTCCATATTTGGTTGCCCTATGTACACGGTGCAGCACCAACACCAATCAGCGCTCTGTTGTCTCCTGCAATGATCGGAATTGGAGCCTATGGTCTTTTCAGATTAATCATTGAATTTTTGCCAAACACATATGCCGAGATGTCAATTTACCTGCACATCTGGGGTCTTGTTACCATGATTTATGGTGGTGCAATGGCCCTAATGCAGGATGATGTAAAGCGATTATTGGCATATTCCAGTGTCAGCCAGATGGGCTACATTCTGTTTGGTATTGGCTCGTATTCCACGCTTGGCTTGGCAGGCGCAGAGTTCATGTATGTGACTCACGGCTTGGGCAAGGCACTACTCTTCATGACTGCCGGTATTCTGATCGTACAATGTGGCACTAGAAGCATGACAAAGCTTGGCGGCCTTGCAGGCAAGATGCCAATCACTGCCGTATGTGGTGTAATAGGTG
>JAKAJY010000148.1 GCA_021824845.1 archaeon | reverse complement strand
AGGAACATCAAAAAAAGGAATAATCTCAATTGATGGCCTAACAATTCCGCCGTTTTCATACAGTGACCAAACATTTGCGGGATTCCCACAGTCATTTTTGCCACTGGATTTGTCCTATGTTGGGACTGCACACTCTCATCCAAGCGGCTCTGCAGAACCATCAGTTACCGACTTGCACAACTTTTTTGGTTTGGTCTCGATAATCATCCAATCACCATATGATAGTACTGATGATATCTTTGCGTGGGATTCCAACGCAAACCCAATCCCAATAACGTTCGAGTCAGATGATGCGTAGAAAAACTGACAAAACTTTAAATCCTTTTTTAAGGCAATTACTGTGTTGTATCCCGGTTATAGACGATATCTGATTTACCTGTTTGCATCCCTTGCGTTTAGCATCGGCATTCAAATTTTATTCTCATGGTTAGGATTTCCACCATATACGGGACTAGCAGTTGCACTAGCGGTATTCATCTTACTGCCGATATGGATTAGACGTAGTCAAATGAGTAAGATGCGCGGCTATGGGGGAGAGTCATCTGGTGGCGGATTTTTTGGCTTTAACTCTGAAGGTGGGGGAGGAGTCAAGTATGTCTGCCTTACATGCAATCACAAATTCAAGGGAGCGACATGTCCTAGGTGTGGCTCCAAGATGAAGCGCGCTGATTTTTAGTTACATGTCACTTGAAGAGCTAAGGACAAAGGCAATTTACCAGAATTCAATTGACACTTGGATTGCCGCATGCGATGAAAAAAAGATGGACTGGTACGAAACCGAGCACTATAAAAAATTCATTGCGCATCTTTTGCAGAATGGGTTGAACCTCAAAAAATTCCCCCTCTGTATCAAGGAGACTGGCGGCATGTACGAGCGAGGAAAGGACAAGTCCAAGTTTGCAGAGATTCTAGCCCAGCTTACCGACCCAAATGCCGCCGCCTACACCATAAAGCTAAACGATCAGGCACTCAAAATAATCCGAGATTTCAAGCTAGAAAACTAGCGTCTTAGCTTTGGATTCACTATGGATTCCAAGGAATTACCAATAAAGACAAAGGCAAGACCCGTTATTGCAACCATCACCCCGGGCGGTACTATCCACCACCACAATCCTCGAGCAGCCGCCCCGTGGGATTTGGCATCATGAAGGATTTGGCCCCATGTTGGATATGTTGGATCACCCAGGCCCAAAAAGCTAAGACCCGCCTCTGTAGTTATTGCGGCGGGAACTGAAATTGCGATGCTTGCAAGGGCATACGGCATTATCTGTGGAATGATGTGACAGAAAATAATCTTGGAATCCTTCTGGCCCATCGTCTTTGCCGCATCGACAAACTGGCGAGTCTTGATCTGCAGCGATATGCTTCTTGAGACCTTGGCAATCCCAACCCAACCAAACAACATCAAAAACCCAATTAGCAAAAATATGCTATTTGATGTAGTAACAGAGAGAATGATCAAAAACGGCAATGCCGGCAATGCATAGATTACATCGTTTAATCGCATCATGGACTCGTCCGTTTTCCCACCCTTGTAGCCGGCATAAACACCAAAGACCAATCCAGATATGGCTGAGCCAAATGCCACCACCACACCAATGAATAGAGCAACCGGTGTTCCCCAGAGCAGTCCAATTGCCAAGTCCCGCCTCAACTCATCGGTTCCAATTACGCCGAATGCCTTTCCACCAAGAATCATCGTGGAGTCAAATGATTCGATGTTTTTTCCAGACAGGATGATTACAAACTCGTATTTTCCCTTTAGCAGTTCATGTTGAGTGGTTTTTGCAAAAATTATCTCCTTTGCAGTCAAGGACTGTATTGGGTATGAGAATTTTTGTGATTCCAGCCTGAGATTTTTTCTAATGGACTCGTTGGTTGAAAAAATCTTGTCAGTATAGTCTGATGTTTGAGATGAGTGAGGTAATGCCGTAGATAATAACTCCAACGTTGTCTGGTCTGGCCTGATTGCTGTGATTTTTAGCACCGGTGAGCCGGAATACTGGGCATCAAACTGGAGCAGAAACTCGTTTGGGAAATAGTCATAGGAATAATCGACGGTAAATTTCTGTGTAATGATGTTCTCGGAGCTGCCCTTTTTGAGTGTGGATTGTGGAGCATCCAGTATTTTGTGCTCTGGTATTTTTTTCTCAGAGAACCAGTTGATCCAGATTGGCAGCGCAGACTTTGGCAGCTCAGTCCAGCTAGCCGGATTGTTCCATTGTTTGTAGGTCTCTACAGGTATGGCAATGGCAGTAAACACAGATAGCCCAACCAGTATTACTAACATGGCAATGCCTGCAAGACCTATTCTGCTTTTTGTGAAACTAGACTTGATCTCTGAATAATCTGTCATGTTGTTCTGATCCTAGGATCCAAATACCCATACAGCAAATCCGAGATAAAGATGCTCACCAAAAAGAACACCGTCAGAACATAGGTGGCGCCAATTATGACTGGCAAATCCATTAGTGTGATTGCCTCAAAGTACAGTCTTCCCATTCCAGGCCAATCAAAGACTGCCTCTGTGATTATTGCCCCACCAAGTGAGCCTGAAAGACTAAGCGCTAGTATGGTAACAATTGGAGGTGCGGCATTTTTTAGTGCACTGCCAAAGATTATCTTTCTGTGCTTTAGGCCTATTGTCTTTTTGACAAAGATGAAATCTTCTTGCATTATTCCGGCCATAAAGTTTCTCACCAAATATGCCCATGTTCCAAATCCAATCAAGACGATTGTGATGATTGGTAGGGCCATGTGGTATAGTAGCGCAACAGCATAGCCTGGATCACTTGGAGGTATTGGCGGTGTTGCCCTTGCCGGAAAAATACTATACGAGAACGCAAATGTGAAAATCATAATAAGACCAATCCACCAAACCGGAAAACTGCTGCTGATTATGGCAAATGCAGATGTGACCTTGTCTGTTTTAGAACCAATCCTGCTTCCAGATATTGCGCCAACAAATATTCCGATTATGGAAATTATGATGGTTGCAGTTGTGAATAATAGTATGGTTCTTGGGAGTTTTTCAAGTATTATGTCACCTACTGCAGTTGAGCCGGAATCGCTTGTCAAAAATGCGGAATGTCCAAAGTCCAAAACCAAAATCTTGTACATTGCAAGGCCTATTCTGTTGGGAGAATGCCATGGAGCATCAAGGCCCAGCGCCTTGGTTCGCTGTTCTATTTGGTTGGAAATGTATGAATTTAGCTCATCCGTTCCCGCAAATCCTTCCACTAGGTCCTTGTTTTCTACTATTTCTGCCCTCACCTGAATGGCAATTCCTTTTTTGAGTATTGCATCCATGTTAGAGCCAACCAGAATCACAGTCAAAAACAAAGTTATCATGAGAACTCCAAACAAAATTGCGCCGCGTTTGGCAAAATAGCGCTTGAGGCCCATTAGTATGATCTTGAGCGGTTAGCTTAAAATCTTATTTCCCAAGTGTTGGCTTGACTGCCAGCTGCGCCAAAAGATTCACCATTGCAAATGGCTTGTCAATCAAATCTAGCGTTTCCTTGACTGAATCAAACTCTTCCTCTCTTGGCGTCATGTATGGGGATAGGAAAAATACTCTCTGCGTAGGGCTTGCCGCTCTTATCGCATCTTCTAGATTGGTGTCAATGTCTGTTTTTATTGGCTTTTCCAATATGACCAGATCATATTGGCTGGTTTTTGTGGCAAACTTGTCTATACATGATAGTGAATCTGAGACAAACTCTGCCTCACATTTTTGTTGCATAAAGATGGACTTGTATAATTGGACTATTCTCTCGTTTTGTTCTAAAACCAATGCCTTCACCTTTCTCATCCCCACCTGATGTAGTTTCTTGGTAAAAATGCCTGGACGCCTTCCATCTTTGCTGTTTGTAATAAATCTCTATCAAAGCTGACCAAAGTAGAACCGGTTATTTTTGCAGTGGCTAAAATCAAACTGTCGGATTTGTGGCATTCGTAATATTTTTCGGTAATTCTTTGTGATTCAGATAGAATCTCATCTGTCTTGTCCATCATGATTGGGTGCTTGCAATACTGGTAGACTCGATTCATTGTGGATATTGGATCCGCACCCGTAACCTTTCCTACCTCACCTAAAATGATTTCCGGCATTACAAGCTTTGACTTGTATTTTTTCATTCTCTTTGCAATTGGTTTTAAAATTCTTCCTTCTTGGATCTCTTTTATGATTACATTTGTGTCCAGCACTACTGTCTGTAATGACTCCATGAATATGGTTAGCCTTAGCTATAAAAGCGATTTTGCAAAAACTGTATCATGTTACAATTTGTAACAAGTCATTAAATACACACAAAAATCCCAAACGGTGTTGTCTCAAAACGGCGACAGGTCTCTAGCGGAAAAGCTCGACGCAGCAATTGAGAATCTCTCCACCTGGTATAGGGTGACTCTGATCATGGTTATAATCGGATTATTGTCATTATCTGTTGTAATCTCATTATCGCAATATCACTTTCAAGAAGAAATAAACAAGCACGGTGAAATCAAGGAAATCAAAGACGAAAAGACAGGCCAAGTTGGACTTGCATTTGTTCCAGACACTGATGAGATATTTTCCACTGATAGTGTTCTAAAACTATACACCACGCAAGTCTGGCTAATGGCAAGTAATGGTGTGGTAATTGGCTTGCTGTCATTTTTGTTTTTGTGGATTACGTCACGTGGTCAGTCATACAAAAAAGAGCTAAAGTCCATTGAAGGACAATTAATCAGACAATCATATTTGGTAAACTTTGAGACCTCATTCCCGGAAGGCGAGACCAGAACTGATAAAATCCTAAATCATTCCAGTCTGGTGTTTCCAGAACTACAGGCAATTTTGCGCAAAGTAAAGCCGGAAGGAAAAAAGCTACCCTACAAGCAAAACCAATCCATTGGAAGTGAAACTATGGATGTGGTGGTCTCTACAAAAAAGGGCTTTTTTGCAGTCAAGTTCTTTGACAATGTAACTGCACAAACACTGGAGCAATTTGCAAACAATCTCTCCAAGTCTGGTAAGCCATTGTTCCGTGTGCTGTGTCTATCAAAAAATTTTGATGATGAATTACAATCTGCCAAGCTTGCAACCATAATGCAGAATCTGAATCTGGACTTTGACATGGACCTGATATTTGAGGATGATCAGGGCTATTCCATGTTATGGATAAACTAGTCCTTGTAGTCCCGCAAACCCATCACATATCTTACGTCTGGGTCAAAGTCGGTGCATTTTAGAAATGTGTCCTTGCCTTTTTCTGTAATTTTGTATTCGAATTTTGCCTTTGGGTTTTGGCTTTCGCGAATTTCCACAAATTCTTTTTTTGAGAAGCTCTCCAAAATCAATCTCAGCCTTTCCCGATTTAGGTCCGAACCTGGTGTTCCAGTAGTGATTTGGCGCAGGTTCATCCACGTTCCAACCTTTGTTAGATATCCCAAGATGGCAACATTTGTGTCCCCAGGTGTTTGGTTGAATTTTCGCTCCACTTGATAGTCAAATCAAAACTCGGTTGATATTCCTTATGTGCTCTGTGAGCAAATTTTTTGCACAAAAAACATGCACTGATCACAATCTATTCTAATCTCTGCGATCAACTCAGTATGATGAGTGCAAGCACCATTCGCAAGGCAAAAAAGCTAGTCGAAGAGGGCAATGTGATCAAAGTCGATGACGAACTATTCCAAGTTCGCTCTTCATCAGATCCTGAAAAATCATATGTGGTCACACTGGATT
>JAKAJY010000178.1 GCA_021824845.1 archaeon | reverse complement strand
GATCAGCTTGGTGTCGCCTGAAAAATACGCAGGCACTGACTTTGAAAAATACAGGCAATTCCGCGTTTCCATTTGGTATGAGGCAATGCGAATCAAGTTTTGCAAAAAAATTCTCTCAAATGACCACGCTTTTGGTTTTATTCTAAATACACTGGAGACAAGACGTGTTGAGTTACTAGGGCGAAAAATTTGGCGCGGAATGGATGAAGAGTTGATCTTCAACTATACCTATGCATGGCTGTATAGGCCTCAGCTTGGAAACATTTTGGGAAAATCAAGAATTGTGGAGGCGTTTTACCAAAAGTTTCTGTTAGGCGATATCAAAGGGGAATTGCAGCTAAGCTTTGCGGAACGAGTCGCAATGGCATCAGTGCGAGCAAAAGAGATCATAACAGAAGCAATGGAGAAAAAATACGATACAGAATGGTTGGAGAAAAAAATCCCCGAGATTCTAAGCATTCTAAACATTGATGCGCTAACAACGGTTCCGCTTGCCGTACCATGGAAAGGGCCTGGATTGATGATCACACCACAAGACTTTGCAAAGGCAATGCAGAAAATCGCGCAAAACAAAGAAGCCGACTTTGGGAAAATAGATATTGACAATATTTTGTCTGGCAAAAACATTGCAGAGGAATTCAAGGTGATAAAAGAAGAGAACAAGAAAAATGAAAACAAGGGCCTTGGAAGCGAATCCATTGGAATTCAGGTACCTGGCTCCACAAACGTTGATGAGACCAAAATCTATGATCAGGACCTAATCAGCAACCTCAAGACAAAGTTCAAGGAATGGAAGACCAGCTGGAAAGAACAACAAGTCACAGCTGGTGAGGAATTTGATGCAGAGTCCTATATCGAGGGCTACAAGCCGTTTGTGACAGATGTGAAAAAATCAATCAAGTCAAAAATAGTCATACTGTTGGATCATTCATCAAGCATAACAGACCAGCAGGGGCAGTACAAAAAAGCAACACTTGCATTATGCGAGGTCTTGTCGTTTTTGAAGATAAAATTCTCGGTCTTTGCTTTCAATACAACACAAAAACAAGTGGTATGCTGGATGGTAAAGCCAGAAGACGTAAAATGGAACAATGCTTCTGCAAAAAGACTGGCACAGATTGAGGCAAACGGTGGAACACCATTGGCCGATGTGTATCAGAAAATGTATTCTGTTTTGAAATCAAAAAAGCCAGACATTTTTCTGACATTGTCTGATGGCGAACCATCAGATCCTGATGCAGTTCGCGCCATGGTAAAATCACTCAAAACACTTGGAATCAAAATGGTGGCAATTGGTGTAGGTCATGACACATTTAGTGCAACCACAATAGCAAATAATTTGAGATATTTAGGATATGAGAAGACGTTGGCAGTATCAAGACTAAAGGATATTCCAAATAGGGTTTTAGCTGTTTTAGAGACAGTTTAATAGAATTTCTTGTAGGTATCATAAATTTAGATTAATTTTATAGATTTCATGAGGGCATCGGCGAGCTCATTTATTTGAACACATTATTCGATATTAAATCTCAATATCAGATATCAGCAATGACGAAATTCATCCAGAAAAAGAATCCAAACGACGATCCTAATGATAATGGTAGGGTGATTTTTTTCTCAAAGATACCTAGTCAAAATTCTGAAACAACGGATGAGATTGAGAAGATGGAATCAGGGCGAAAAAGTGAATTTGAAAAAATAACCAGTGGAGATAATACATTCAATGTAAAATCTCAAATTGATGACAGATATTTCATGATGACCAGTATTATAGAAGAAGAGAAAAAAGAATTAAACAATATTCAAAACCTCATTCGTAAGCGCTCAAAAGCACTAGATACGGCAAAAAAAACACTTAGAGAAAAACAGAATTTATTGCAACTGCATCTAGATCGAAAAACAAACAAGATGACAGTAGTTGGAGAAATGTCATCAAAGATGGTTCATGATATAAAAAATCCACTAACGGTAATCAAAGCTCAGGTGGATCTGCTCAAAATACGATATTCAAAGGAGGAAGATTTGACATTGCTGAACTCACTTGAGAGAATGGATCGTGCAGTAAATAAAATTACAAACCAAATCGGTGACATTTTAAATTTCATAAGAGATACACCGACAACATTTGAGGAAAATAGTATCATAAAGATCCTAAATGATTCCATATGTAGTATCAACAAGCCAGACAACATCATAATCGATTTACCAACAAATGATCTTATCATCAAGTGTGATGCAACAAAATTACAACGGGCATTTATCAACATCATTGTAAATTCTATTCAAGTACTAGAAAATGGCGGCACCATCACAATCCAGATCTTAGAACAAGATAATGATGCAATAATTCAGATAAGTGATAGTGGTCATGGAATTCCACCAGAGGTGTTACCAAAAATCTTTGACCTGTTATTTACTACGAAAAAAGACGGGACGGGGCTTGGGTTACCCATTTGCAAGAGAATAATCGAAGAAGAACACAATGGCACCATCCAGGTAGAGAATAACCCAACTAGATTCATTATAAAAATACCAAAAACCCAACAATAGAATCTACAAACAG
This sequence comes from archaeon, assembly GCA_021824845.1. Classification (GTDB taxonomy): domain Archaea; phylum Thermoproteota; class Nitrososphaeria; order Nitrososphaerales; family Nitrosopumilaceae; genus Nitrosotenuis. The sequence continues at coordinate 3,223 of JAKAJY010000178.1, read as the reverse complement.
CAAATTCTAAATTTGGCATCAGAATGAGCGCAATTACATGAACATAGAGATTACGCCAGAAGAATTATCCCAGATTTTACAAGCCAAATCAAATACCCTGATTCTAGATATTCGATCAAAGGAAAATTACATGAGCGGTCACATTGCAGGTGCAGCAAATGCAATATGCAGCTCCATGCAGCAAAAACAGATCATAATGTCAAAGCTTCCACCAAACATGAAGATCATACTAGTTGATGAGGATGGCACTGAGGCAAAACAAAACGCCACCATGATGGCTCGCTTTGGCTTTGATGCACATTATCTCAAGGACGGAATAAAATCTTGGAAAGGCGAGATGATCAAAAGCACGCAAGATACTATAATCAGTGGAGATAATCTATGGGATTCTATCAAAAAAGACAGCAATGTGTTTTTGCTGGATGTGCGAGAGCCATCAGAGTTTGCCGAGTTCAAGATTCCAGGGGCAGTAAACATTCCACTGTCACAATTATTCATGCCAGGATCGCAAGCACATCTGCCAAAGGACAAAAAAATTGTCACGATATGCTCTCATGGGAATCGTTCAATGGTTGCAACGTTTGCACTGGCGCAAAACGGATTAGAATCAACATCGCTTGCTGGAGGAATGTCGTTATGGAATCAGGTGCTGAGTGCTACAATACTAAAAGAAAATGATACCACAATAATCCAAGTAGAAAAAATCGGAAAGGGCTGTCTATCACACATCTTAGGATCAAATGGAGAAGCAGTTGTAATTGATCCAACATACCCACCATCAAAATACATAGAATTTGCACAAAAGGAAGGCCTCAAGATCACACATGTAATTGATACACATCAGCACGCAGATCATGTTTCCGCTGCAAAGGATCTATCACAAATGACAGGCGCAAAACTGTACCTATCAAAACTGGAAGAATACAAGCTAGAGTCACAACAAATAGTGGACGGTGATGTCATATCATTTGGCTCAAAGCAGCTCAAAGCAATCCACACACCTGGCCACACACCAGGCAGCATGTCGTTTGTGATGGATGACAAGTATGTCTTCTCAGGAGATATTTTATTCGTAGAAGGAATAGGTCGACCAGATCTCAGAGACCAGGCAGAAGAGTTTGCAGCAAAGCTGTACGATACCCTACACAACAAGTTACTAAAATTCGGAGACGATGTCAAGATATTTCCAACTCATCACGGAGAAGGAGTCAGCCCAACAAAGGACGGAGTATTTTACACCACAGTACAAAACGCAAAAAAACTCCCATTGTTGGATTTAGGCCAGGCAGAATTTGTATCAAAGGTAGTCAGCATCACAACCCCAAGACCAATGAACTATTCAATGATCATAAAAATCAACAAAGGGGTAATCCCAGTCTCTCCAATGCAGATTCCAGATTTAGAGATGGGTCCAAACAGATGCAGCATCAGAATGTAATTGAGTACCTTCAAGTGCCTATCAGTTTCCCAGCCATTTGCTGATCTTATCATAAAGGGCAAAAAGACAATCGAGTTAAGACATTGGAACACAAACTATCGCGGAGAATTTCTGATTCACTCCCCAACAAAAATTAAAACACAAGACTGCAAAAGGCTTGGAATAAACCCCAATGATTTACCTATTGGAGTTATTGTTGGCAAGGCCACCATATTTGATACCAAAAAATACCAAACCAAAAAGGAACTAGTCGCAGACAAAAAACATCATTTTGCAAGCGATGATTATTTTTCGGGTAAAACATTTGGTTTTTTGCTAAAAAGCCCAAAAGAGTTCAAGATACCAATTCCTGCCAAAGGCAAATTGGGATTTTTTGATGTCGATCTTTCCAGCACAAAGATCAAAGATGACGATCTGACATCTGAGATATTTGATGAGGAATATCGCACTCGGTGGATAAACCACCACTAGTCAGTTACACTATATATAAAGCGGGTATTTAAAAAAGCACGAATGCCACAAACAAAGCCAATTGTATCAGTTGAAAACGTAGTTGCTTCCGCCTCAGTTGATCAGAAAATAGATCTAAACGAGGTCACAAAAAAATTCCCAGACACTGAATATCATCCAGACCAGTTTCCAGGATTAGTATTTCGATTAAAGACACCGCGTACAGCTACTCTGATTTTCAGAACAGGTAAAATGGTTTGCACTGGTGCAAAATCAGAAGAGATGGCAGTAAAGGCAGTGCAAACAGTGGTGGAAAGACTGCGAAAAGGCGGAATCAAAATAAAAAACGATGCGGAAATTGTTGTGCAAAACATTGTTGCAGCAATAAATCTAGGTGGTAAGATTCACCTAGAGCATGCAGCAAGGACCTTACCACGAAGCATGTACGAGCCGGAACAGTTCCCAGGACTGATACACAGAATGTTGGATCCAAAAACGGTCATACTACTATTTGCATCAGGCAAGCTTGTCTGTACAGGCGCAAAAAAGGAAGCAGACGTATATCGCTCAGTCAATAACCTACACTCATTACTAGAAGAAAAGAAACTGATGATTTACGATCAATAATTAACTAAAGCCTGCGCCAAACTTGTCTCCATCTTGGAGAGGATCAATGTCCTTGGCGTTTTTTATGGTCAAATACAAAAATGTTTCATTTACCAAATCTACCGAGTCATCAGTAGATAGGCTGAACTCTTTTTGTGCATAATCATAGTATTTTTGTAGTTTTGCCGGATCCTGTTCATTTAGTGAAACTTTGTCCCGAGTTAGGAGCTCAGACACTTGCATTATCTGAAAATTGCGAGCCTCATCATCCATGATTTGATATGATTTTCGTGGTTTTTAAGGAATTGTAAATTATTTTTGGCTCTGCTTTAGCTTTTCCCAATCTGCCAAAAATGCCTTCAGACCATTATCAGTAAGTGGGTGTTTGAGCATTTTACCCAGAACATCCGGTGGCAGTGTTACCACATCGGCTCCAATCTTTGCTGCCTCTACCACATGCATTGGGTGTCGAACACTTGCTACTAGAATTTGCGTCTTGAAATTATAATTTTGAAATATTTGTTTTATTTCGGCAATTAGTCCCATTCCATCTTGGCCAACATCGTCTAGTCTCCCAATGAAAGGGCTGACATATTTTGCACCAGCCTTCGCAGCTAGGATTGCCTGGTTTGGTGAGAACACCAGAGTGACATTGACTGGAATCCCTTCAGATGAGAAGCTCTTGCATGCCTTGAGGCCGTCAGCAGTCATTTGTACTTGTAGTACAAC
>JAKAJY010000131.1 GCA_021824845.1 archaeon | reverse complement strand
GATAATATTTGCCAACTTGGCCGGCAAATCAGGATGTGCAGTTTCTCCACTTGTTGCAATGGCGGCAAAAGAGGAAGGAAAACGAGTCTTGTCATTTGGAATAATGCCATTTAGATTTGAAAAAGAAAGACTGTTCTTGTCTGGGGTGTCACTCAAAAGACTGCGTGCAAGCTCGGACTCGACCATAGTTGTGGATAATGATGCATTACTAGAGGCAAATCCAGACCTTACTATGTCTAAATGCTATGATATTACAAATCACGCAGTAATGTATGTAGTAAATTCTCTATCTGAATCATCCATATCAGATAATCTCAATATTTTGTCTACAAGCAAAAATGAGCAGGATATAGAGGCATCACTGCGAGAATCAATCAAGATGCTATACGAGGATGCACCGCCAAATACGATCAAAAAGACAATGCTGTATGTTTTTGGCTCCGATAATATTTCAGTTGGCAAGATTAATGCCATAACTAGCACCATCTCCGGAATCTTTAATGAAAACAATACCGGCGTCTCACTTGCAACCACGCAAGGCGACAAGTCTCAAGTTGTCATGGTCAGCTCAGTTGAAGGTACACTGAAGTTCGATTCCTATGATCCACTAGGAATGATCCCACAAGAAAACACACTTGATTGGGACGAGCCGGAATCATCCATAAAAACAGGAATTGAGTTATATCAATTAGAATAATTCAGAAAAAAAAGATTAGTTCGCTTTTTAATGTAAGATAAATTTCTTATGAGATAATTTCTTTGAGAATATAATTATAGGATTATTTAGAGTTCTTTTTGGCTTCTTTCTTTGCTGCTTTTTTGACGGATTTTTTTGACGGTACCTTTGCCTTCTTTGGTTTTTTCTCTTCTGTCTTTTTCTCCTCTTTCTTTGATTTTTCTTCTTTCTTTGGTGTTTCTGGTGTTGCCTCTACTTTTTCGACCTTGGTCTCTGTCTTTTCTTCCTTCTTTGGTTTTGGTGCTTCTGATTTCTTTTCCTCCTCATATGGTGAAACCATGACGTAACCATCGTCGGTCTTTGCCATCTTCACTCGGATCTTTCTTGGCGGGCTGCGGATTCCTTGATTCCACACTGCCTTGGAGAGATCTTGGTCGATTTTGACTTGGCCTGTCTTCATGTGATGTTCAGTGAACTCACGGATCATGTTGATTGCTCGCTTTGCTCGCTGATTGTTTGGTGAAAGCCAGACCTTACCTAGATTAATTGTATAAACTCGCTCTGCTTCTTGTGACAAGACTATCCTACCTCCACGTCAGTTTGTCTCCAAGCTCTTCGCTTTGGATTGGAGCGAACCTGTCTTTTGGTCTTGAGAATAATCCACGCTGGTACTGGAGAGTTTTGCTTCATTTTTTTGAGAAGTCGTATCTTGCGTCCAGAGTGCTTTCTTGTCGCCATAAAAATTGAGGCATTTTATCCTCTTTTTAAATGAATCTGAGTTTTGTGAGTGATTTTACAACAGACTATGTTGCTTGAAAATATCTGCAATTTGTTTTAGCATTCTGGCAGATGCGCCCCAAATCAGCTTGTCCTGGTATGTGAGTTTGTATGCCTCAAATAATGATCTGTGTTCCACATCATCATCAACGTCCAATGTTTGTAATAAGGAAAACATTGGAATATGCAGAATTTCATCTACTTCGGAATTTGGCTGCAATGAATCAATATCATCTAGGAATGCAACAAATGGAATTATTGCAAACCCAGAGTTTCTTGTCTGTACGGTTTGTAGTTGTCCGATTATTTTATTTCTTGGAACAGTCAGTGAGATTTCTTCTTGGGTTTCCCTAATTGCAGTATCCAATAAATCTTCATCATCATGTGCTATTTTTCCACCTGGGAATGATATTTCTCCCGCATGTTGTTGCATGGTTAGTGGCTTTTGAGTCATGATTATTTTGTATTCAGTTCCATAAATCACAATTAACACTGCGGCATGTTTGGAGGTGTGATCATCAAGATACGGAGTAATGTCGGTACTTAGTAGTTTTTTTATGACGTCACGATTCATCATACTTTGAGAGGAGCAATTCAGCTTAATGATTTATTCCTTCAAAGGTTATTAATCCAGAAGAGTAGGGAATTTAGAAATGACCATCCGATACGAGATAAATCCACCACGAGTCATTTCAGATGGGGTGTTATCACACAAACAAGTAAAGAACCTACTTGGAAAAGTGGAAAAAAGGATCATATCAGCATCAAAATATTGTGGTGGGATTCACTTAACGGATTCAGTCTTGGGCGTTCCAAGAATCTCACCAATCACAACTGGTGCCATCATTCGAAATGATGGATTAAAGTTGGATATCACTGCCAGTCTGCGTGTTCGAGACAGAAACATCACTGCTCTGACCCAGTCCGTCTATGATGCAATACTACTAGGGCTGGATGGATTGCTGATACTAAAGGGCGACGAGCCACCGAAGGGGCCAAAAGACTCTAAATTGATCCCAAGCGGAGTGGTAAAGCATTTCACCGAACTGGGATTTGATAAGAATTTGGACTTTTTCCTATCGTTGCCCGCAGAGCCTGACTATAATCAAATTCAAAAAAAGATAGAGTCCGAACCCAAGGGATTCATCACCAATGTCATCCAATCCCCAGAACAGGTTCATCATATAGTCGATAGGCTAAAGCCGCAGGGATTCAAGATAATTCCGTGTGTAATGATTCCATCATACAACAACGCCAAGTCTGCTCAAATGGTCGGGATTGACTTTGCAAGATATGAGAATACAGTTCAGGATTTCATAACAGAGATTCACAAGTCTGCAGGGGACATTCTGATAACATCGCCTAATGACTTTAAATCAGCACTCAAGATTTTGTCCAAGATTAAAGGAATAAAAAGAAAATAACTGCAAACCATTTCATGGCACAAAAAAAGAATTTTTTGGATGCAATGCAAGAAAGAATTTTACTATTTGACGGTGCAATGGGAACTGAAATCCAGCGATTCAATCCAAAGCCGGAGGATTTTCCGGATGGCAAGGACGGATTCAATGATGGGCTGATTCTAACTCATCCAGAATGGATTAAAAAAATTCACCGCAACTATTTGGAGGCAGGAGCGGATTGTATTGAGACAAACTCGTTTGGCTCCAACAAACTAAAACTTGAAGAATATGGATACGGCGATAAAACAGTTGAAATCAATAAAAAAATTGCCGAGCTTGCGGTTAGTGCGGCATCAGAATTCTTCGACAAACCACGTTATGTCATTGGCAGCATGGGCCCCACAGGGTTTTTGCCAAGCTCAAACGATCCTGATTTAGGACAGATCCCACTAGAGGAAATCAAAAAGGCGTACGAGTTACAGGCAGAGGGCTTGATTTTGGGTGGAGTTGATGCACTGCTGATAGAAACTAGTCAGGATATTTTAGAAGTAAAGCTTGCAATCGAAGGTGCACAAGAAGCAATGAAAAAGACAAAAAAAGTTCCACTAATCGCAAATGTCACACTGGATCAATATGGAAAAATGTTGCTTGGAACAAACGTGCAGGCAGCATACACTACAGTATCTGACATGGGAATTGACGTGTTTGGTCTGAACTGCTCTACAGGTCCAATAGAGATGACATCCAGTGTTCGCTGGTTGAATGAGCAAAATGAGTTGAATTTGCTAGTAGTACCAAATGCAGGCATGCCAGAAAACGAGGGCGGTCAGGCAGTATACAAAATGACGCCGGAGAAAATGGCAGAAGCATTGCGTGATTTCATTTCAAAGTACAAAAAGGTGCGAATTATTGGTGGATGTTGTGGTACAAATCCATCACACATTGCGGCCCTGCGCAAAGTAATTGATAGTACCAATTAGATTTCCAAAAATGCTGCAGCCAGATAAAACCACGATGTTGTTCAGTGACACCATCACAATAGAGTAAAGCGTGACTTTTCCATATTTGGCAGCGGGGATTTTTATATCAAGATCTCTGAGCCACAATAATGACAACAAAATCAGTTCCAAAAAGCAAGAAAAGCATAACATTAGAAAAGGAAATTGAGACAAAGGTACGCAGAATCCAAGCACGACTAATCGAAAAGACTGATCAGACTTGGAGCCTATCAGTAGTACTAAACATATTGGTATCGGCCGGCCTGATGCAGACAAAAAAGATGAGCCGTGCTGACTGGCAAAAGATCAAGACATTAGTTGGTGATAAAACCATCACATTTAGCGAGGATCTGATTTCTGACTTTGTCAAAAAGATGGCAGAATAAATTTCTCTTATTCTAGATCATTTTCTTTTATTATTTTACAATATTCCATGTCGGGTAGTTCCTTTAGATTCTTGTACTGAAAATAGCTACATTGTATTTTGTCTTCCTTTTGGCCTACAAACTTGTAGAGAACCGTGACGAGGTCATCACTTCTGCGTGGAGTATCAGATGATGACATGAATGTAGTACCAAGATGCGAATCTCATACCACGATAAAAGCCTTGTTTACTACATATCAGTAAGAAGTGAGATCAGTACAAAAGATACGAACGATTTTGAATAGTACAGTATGATCTGCATAATCTAAAACGAATTACCCTAACTATACGGTCAATAATAGAAAAACCGTCATATATTTACAAAACGCAATGATTTTGAGATAGAATTGAAAATTGCACGAGTAAGTTCATCATTAAAGGCAGTTGAGCTAAGACAATTACCTGCACCACTAATCATTGGCGAGCGACTAAACACACAGGGCTCCAAAAAGGCAAAGCAGTTGGTACTATCGGATGATTTTGATGGGTTAATTGATCTTGCACGAATCCAGGTAGAGGACGGGGCGCACTGTTTGGATGTCTGCGTTGCAACCACTGAAAGATCAGATGAATTGGAGTTTATGAAAAAACTGGTAAAGCGACTATCACTAGAAATTGATGCACCGCTAGTGATTGACTCGACTGATCCCATAGTGATAGAGACTGCCATACACCAAATCCCTGGCAGACCAATGATTAATTCCATAAATTTGGAAGGTGATGGATCCAGATTTCACAAGCTTGCCCCACTAATGGCAAGGTATGGACTTCCAGCAATTGCATTGTGCATTGGCCCAAAGGGGATGGCAAAAACTCCGCTGGAAAAGGTAGAAACTGCTGAACTATTATACGAGACTGGAAAAAAATATGGCCTAAAAGAGGAACAGTTTGTATTTGACGTTTTGACATTTACTCTGGCAACAGGTGAGGCCGAGTTTTTGGATGCTGGCAAAAATACGCTGGAAGGAATCAAGCTGGTAAAACAAAGATTCCCAAATGCATTTACTGTCTTGGGTTTGAGCAATATCTCATTTGGTTTGGCACCGGCTGCAAGAAAGATACTAAACTCCGTGTTTTTGTATCACGCAGTAAAAGCAGGCCTGGACTCTGCCATAGTAAACGCAAAGGAGATCATCCCATATGGAGAAATAGATGAAGTCGAGCGCAAGCTGGTAGAGGCACTCATATTCAACACCCACTCAAATGCATTAGCTGAGGTAATCACTCATTTTGAGAAAGCTGGCACCCAATCTACTGTATCAAGAAAGGTAGAGGTTGACCCAAGCTGGCCTGCAGGCAAACGCGCCAATTTCAGAATAGTAAACCGTCTAAAGGATGGAATTGAAAACGATGTGGTATCTGCCATTGCAGAAAAAATAAATCAAAAAAACATCACACTGGAGAAGGAAGGTAGACTGGTCATCAATGCCCCAAAAGAGATTACTCATGATGCGGCAATTTCCACACTAAATGACGATTTGTTGCCTGCGATGAAGGAAGTTGGTGACAAATTTGGTGCGGGTGAATTGATTTTACCATTTGTGCTAAA
>JAKAJY010000136.1 GCA_021824845.1 archaeon | reverse complement strand
CAATCCAGTGAATTATTCCAAGATTGGCAAGCTTACCACTGTTGAGGCAATTGCCGGCGCTGTCTTTATTTTGGGATATGAGGATCTGGCGCACCAACTATTATCCAAGTTCAACTGGGGCCACACCTTTTACGAGCTCAACGCAGAACTATTACAGGACTATTCCAAATTAGAACTGGAAGAGCAGATCCGACCATTACTTGCCGAATACGGAATTGTACAAAATATTGACTGAGTAGCAAATAAGCTATTCAGAGTAAAGATTTATGCAAACACCCTTTGGGAGCGGTAGATAAACATGGTTACAGACGCCCAAAATCCGGGATTTGCACGAAATCTAGGACTATTAGATGTAGTGATGGTGGGTGTTGCCGCAATGATTGGCGGCGCAATCTTTGTCCTGGTTGGTCCTGGAATGGGCGAGGCAGGCCCTGCACTGATGATAGCATTTTTGATAAACGGTATAATCACAATATTTACCGCATTTACCTATGCCGAACTAAGCTCTGCTCTCCCCGATACTGGCGGTGGGTATCGTTGGGTTAGAGAAGGCATGCCAAGGCCAAATGCCTTTCTAAGTGGCTGGATGTCATGGTTTGCCCATACAATAGCCGGTAGTCTTTACGCCGTGGCATTTGCCTCGTTTTTCACCCATCTCTTGGATACTACTGGAATAATGGAGTCGTCTGTTTTCCTAGAAAAGGGATTTGCCGCAGCTGCAATAATCATCTTTACTTTTATCAATGTCCGTGGGACGGCACCAACTAGCAAGGTTGGCAATGCAATCACCATTACCCAAATCACAATAATTGGACTCTTGATCGTAGCGGCACTTTCTGCAATGGCATTTACCAATCCTAACTGGCCGGACAATTTCTCCGAGTTCTTCCCAAATGGCGTCTCTGGACTGGTAATTGCAATGGGTCTTACCTTTATTGCATTTGAAGGATACGAGGTTATTGCCCAAACCGGCAATGAGCTAAGAAATCCAAAAAAGAACATTCCGCGTGCAATATTCATTTCATTGTTGGTTGTGATTGCAATCTACATTCTCTTTACATTTTCATTTATTGGCGGTCTATCATCTGATAAAGTCGGACAGCCATCATGGGAGTTCATTGGAAGCTTTGGTGAGCTTGGAATAATAGAAGCCGCCAAGAACTTTATGCCATTTGGTGCACTGATTGTTCTGGCAGGTGGATTTGTATCAACACTTGCAGCTCTTAATGCAACTGCGTATTCGTCCAGTCGTGTATCATATGCGATGGGTACACACTATAATTTACCGCACTTTTTTGGAAAGATTCATCCAAAATACAAGACCCCTGTAATCTCTACTGTCGCATCTGGAATCATAATGCTTGTAATGGCAATGACGCTTGACCTTACGGGCCTTGCGTTTGCTGCAAGTGTAATGTTTTTGTTTTTGTTTGCCCAAGTAAACTATGCCGCAATCACAATTCGAAGATTGTATGGTAAAAAACTGGACTATGCATTCAAGACTCCATTTTTTCCAATAATTCCAACACTTGGAATTTTATCTGCAATTGGACTGTCCGTGTATCTGCTTTTTACTGAGCCAATATCCTGGGTGATTGCAATAATTTGGATTGTTGCTGGCTTTATCATATACAAGTCCTATACATCAAAAAAGGAAATAGAGCACTATGCGCCACTTGTGTATAATCAGGGGCCAAAGGAGCGCAAAGAATACCGTGTCCTGATAATTTACCATCCAAAATATGTCGCGGACTATTACAAAATAGCAAACGCCATAACCCAAGAAAAGCAAGGCGAGATATCATTTCTGAGCGTAGTAAAAATCCCGGTACATCTGCCGCTTGATGCCACAAACAAGGTAGCGGAATCCGAAATAGAAGAATTCAACGAGCTAAAAAAAGAGATCCCGCAATCCATTAGGCACCGATATCTGGTTCGAGTCTCACATGATGAAACCGACGCCATACTATCTACCGTAGAAGAGCAGGGAATCAACCTCGTGATAATCGATTTTTCGTTTTTGCGCAATAATAGAAAACTACTCTCACTTTCTACATGTGATTTTGTCGGAGTGAGACTGGGTGCGAATTTTGAGCAAGACCTGGCAAATCTGGTTGTGTCCTATGATAAGGGGCGCCACTCTGATCTTGGGCTTCGGATAGCACATGCAGTATCCAAGGTCTATTCCAGCAGAATCCGAATAGTTAGAGGCGTGGTGGAAAAACCGGAAACTGAAATTGAGATAATGAATAGAATAAACGAGATAATGTTTGATCTTGACATGAAAAAGATCCAATTTGAAAAGGTATATCCAAAGACAAAAAATGTGGCCCCAATACTCTTGGAAAGCTTTGACAAAGTCCAAGACGAGACCATCGTGTTGGGTGCGGGCAACCAAGCAGATTCTGCATTTTCACCAAAAACACTCGAAGTAGTGGACAAGACAAAAAAATCCATCTTTGTAATTAGGGATCATCAGTTCTCTGAATTCCACGCAAGGAGATTTTGGAGGATTGTCTCATCTAGGATGCGAGAAAACAGACACCTCTACAAAATCTATGTTGACATTGCTCATATGGGATATTCCATAAAGGAAAGGCGAGCCAAGGGACGATACGATGAGGAATACTTTGATTCCAAGATCAAACAATAGTGTAAATAACTCATAGTACCAATATCTAACTGCGAGCTGGTGGACGATTACTGCGAAAGCAGAGGAAACTCCTCCCTCAATGCAGATGTGTGTTGCGGTGACGCAAAGCCAGAGATGGCAGGCAACAGAACAGAAAAAATCCGAGTTGGAGCACTATGATGGGCAACCCCTGAGCTTTCCAGCATTAGGAATGAAAAATCTGTCCCATACAGAGAAAAGCCAAACAGAACTTGGATCTGCACCTATAGTTCAGGTAGGCTGCAAAGCGAAATGTCGTTTACAAACAGAAGGAGGGTTACGGCCAGCACGCGCTTTTATTTTATGCCGATTTTGATATTTGTCTTGAGGATTTCCGTTGTTCCGGATGGCGATGTGGTATCTGTGAACTTGAGTTGGGCAGTAGAGCCAATCTTGACTCGCTTACCGTCAATTTCCTTTGGCATCTTTAATGATACTATGAACTGGTTTGTGTTGTCTCCTGTTTCGCGCAATGATGTTGTCTTGGCATCAAATACTGGATTTGCAAGCGTGGTTCTAATTCCGTTAGAGCCCTTGAATTCTATTAGGCTTAGCGAAATATTGTCAGCAGCTCTTGAATCAAAGTTAAAGTCAGGATCATAAATTCTCACCTGAAAGGTTTGGCCAATTCTAATGTTTTTTGCAGATGTCTCCAGTGCAGTGGTTGCTTTTTTGGCGGCAACTGACTTTGAGACGGATTGTGAATTCCCAGATGCATCTGACTCATCATTGTATGTTATGACTAGGACATCACCCTGTGTTACTGTCCTGCCGTTTATTGTGGTGGGAATCGAAACCTTGCCGACAAATACTCCAGAGTTCACACTCGTTTCGTATATTGTAGATGGCCCAGATATTGTGGTGCCGGCTAATTTGAACTCAAATAACCCTGATGTGGATACTTCGTCAATGCCTCTGTGGCTGGTGTTCAGATCATCATCGTGGACATAAAATGTGACTGTTCCACCGGGCACCAAAACAGTGCTTGCCTGCAATGTCACTGCTAGAAATATCCCAATTAATGGTATCATAGTAGGTTTCTGAGCTTTTCTGACAGATCTGGCTTTTCAATATTACGCATGATAAATTCTAGATCAGATCTATCGTCGATATCCCACATCATTCTATTGATCAAGACAAACGAGGTTGGAATGTTGCGGGACTTGGCAGTAGTAAGGTGAATCTTGTAGCTGTCCTCATCATAGTGCGTTTCCATCACATCAAATGGGCTTCTCAAAAGGGCGTTTGTACCATCAAACTTTCGTGATGGTACCACAAGGAGTGATTGGGCGGTTTTCTGGAATTGTATCAGGATATCGATGTCTTGTGGTCTGATTAATGGTATGTCTTGTGGGAACACTATGGATGCATCAAAACCATTCTCTTTGAGGTGTTTTTCTGATAATGCCACTGCGGCATTTACTCCGTTTTCCTTTTCCTCAAAGATCTCAACAGCATTGTATTTTTTTGCTATTCCAAATGCTTCCTCATCTCTTGATATTATGATGATTTTGTTTGCCTGTGATTGCGATATTGTAGATAATACCTCATCTAGCATTATCTTGCATAGTTGCTGTGTTTTTTCTTGTGATAATCCTAGTCGGCTTTTTGCCTTTGAGAATGTCTTGACTGGAATGACTGATGCTATTTGCAATCTAGCGCGCGTTCTTTAAAACAAATGATGCCAGCGCATCTTCTGCTATTTTGTTAGTCATCTTGATGCTGGTATCATACACTTTCATGTCTAGGTTTTGAATTTTTTTGGTTAAGAGTCTGTCTTTGGAGTCAATTACAATTCCTCCACACACATCAGAATACATTTGCGCAACACCGTATGGTGACACATCAATTCCTGCAGCTGCCATGTATTCCGCGGCAGGTCCAGAGAATGCCTTGTTGCCAATAATTGGGCTGACTGCAACTACCTTGCGTCGATTCTTTGATAGTTCTTTTCGGATTCCTTTGATCTGAAGCATCGGTCCAATACTGGTCAGCGGATTGCCTGGTGCGATTATTACCATTTCAGAATCATGAATTGCATTTACTGCCTCTGGGTTTGGTCTTGCCTTGTCTGCACCAATATACTGGATGCCTTCGACTTTGTCCTTGCCCTTGTATTTTACCCAAAACTCTTGGAGGTGCATTTCGCCCTTGCTGGTGGTGATTCTTGTTTCTATGGTGTTATCAGTCACCGGCATTACCTTGACTTCGATTGCAAATTTTTCGCACATCCATTTTGTGATATCGCCCAAGTTCTTGCCGTTTTTGAGCATGTTTGTTCTAATGAGGTGAGTTGCTGCATCTCTATCTCCAATTCTAAACCAAGTCTCTTCTCCAAAAATCTCCATCTGTCTTAGAAATCCAAAAGTATCCTTGCGAATTCCCCAGCCCTTTTCATAATCTAAAATGTCTGCCAGTCCGTAAATTATGGTGTCAATGTCTGGACACACATACAGACCATACAGCCAATAGTTATCGCCAACATTGCAAATAACATTGACATCCTTTGATTGGGAGATTAAACCGCGGACAAATTTAACAGAACCTGTGCCGCCTGCAAGAATTGTTATCATAAAACCCTTTTTGTATGAAGCCTCAGATCAATATTACCTTTTCAATAAATCACACAAAAACAAAAACCACAAACAAAAATTGTAAAAATTCCAAGTAAACTTTGGTTTGTAAAATTATTTTGTTCGATTTTCATACTTCAAGACAAGATTTATTACTGCGCCGGATCGGAAACCCTGCGTGAATAGGGCTCCTCTTTTAGCATTATTCGTTTTATCCGTTTTAGTTATTGGTTCTATTTCTCCAGCACTTGCTGCCCAGCTAAACTGGGATGCAAAGACTCCAGAGACTGCCGAAGTACCAAAGTTCAAGTTCCAAAGAACTGCTTTCATTGAATATGATGAAGGTGGGGCAATTGCAGATGCATTACGTGGACATGACACACTAGTGGAATTTTCTGCGGACTCTACAACTCCGGGCGTTGCTGATCTAATTGAGAAAATGAATGACAATTTGGCACAACTCAAGAGTTCTGCACGTGTAACCGGACTTACACTTGACTATCATGCTCAAATGACAGGAAGGGGTGATAACGCATCAGTCGATTATAGAATTATCCTAGTTCCAACAATTGATGGATACCTAATCAAGCCGTACACACAAGGCTCACCAGCACTGTTTGATGTATTGTGGAGGGGAGTTTCAGTTAGCGGACCAGTCGTCAT
>JAKAJY010000061.1 GCA_021824845.1 archaeon | reverse complement strand
TCGAATTTGAGGAATTTCATGGAATTGCAGGCGAGATAATGTTCTTGCCGTGGTTATTTGCGTTCTTGTTTGCAGTAACTGCAATAGAGACTCGCCGCATCAAGAAATTATCTGCCTAGAAGAAGTTCGTAATCGAGCTTTGCCCTTCCATGTCTGATAGTTCTGATACTTTGACGCCGAGTCTTCGAACATTGTTTGTCTGATCAACTAGTGCCTCTTGGAGCAATAATGTGGATGCTTTTTTTAGCTCATCCAAACTGGAAGTTGGATTTCTGAGTGTCTTTGATTTTGTTTTGTTGGTAAGATCAGATTGGACAAATTGGATTCCCACCGACCTGAACATTTTTTTGTGCTTTAGTATGGTTTGGTGCAAGTCCGAGCAGATCTCATCAATTGCCTCTGATAAAAATCCAAAGTCTTTAGAATCCTGTCTGAGTGTTACGATTCTGGAATATTGTATGGTGTCTGCACGTTCTGCTACTGACTCGTCATCGATTCCACGGGAGGCATTGTACATGTATGATGATATTTTTCTACCAAACATTTTGTTCAGAGTAAAAATATCTAGTCTTCTAAGATCTGCAATTGTCTTGAGGTTCATCTCGGCGAATTTTTCCTCAGTTACCTTGCCTATTCCTGGAATGTCGCCAACTTTTAGCTGGCCAAGAAACGCCTCGGCATTTTCTGGCTCAACCACCGTCAATCCGTCTGGCTTTTTGAATCCAGACGCGATTTTTGATACAAGCTTGTTGCCAGAAATTCCAACGGTACATGTCATCTTTAGCTCGGTTCGAATCTGGTTTTTTAGCTGCTGTGCCAAATGAGTGGCGTTTGAAAACTTGCCCTCTGTTCTCTTTGTGACATCCAAGTATGCCTCATCTTTTCCGACATACTCGAATATGTCTGCATGATTTTTCATAATTTCCATTGCCTTTTGTGATATCTCAGAATAATATTGAAAGTCTGCTGGCAAAAACGCAGATTCTGGAATATCTTTGAGTCTTGCTTTGGCAAATTTTATTGGCATGCCTGACTTGACACCATATTTTCTTGCAATATAGTTGGCAGTAGCTATTGCGCCGCTATCTCCTCCCCTATCTGAGAATATGCAAACACACACCGGCTTTGTCTTTAGGGTCTGGTTTCGAATCTCCTCACACTGGGCAAAGAAATAGTCAAAATCGATATGAAATATTATTCTCAATGGTTTTGATATGGCAAAAAATCCTTATTACAATATCGGGACTTTAGTCTAAATAACACAATTTTATCATATCACACAATGGGTTATCCTCTAATTCCAGACGAAAAAGGAATCAAAATCATTGCAGAAGAAATGGAGCAAGAAAAAATGTATTATTGCTACCACAACAATAAGGTCATGCTAGTATACAAAGACGAGCAGCAATTTCTAAACTGCTATGAAATAGAAGAACAAGAAATAGTCGATGCTGTCAAGGAATGCAAGAACCCAGATGAAATTGAAAAAATAATTGAGGCTTATCTCTCAAAGACATCAAGCATTAAATAAAAGCAAAAGGGAACCAAGTCAAACAAATCATGAGTGAATCCGACAAACCAACAGACGCACAAGAAATTTTAGAAGAATCGCAAAAACTAAAACACACAGATGAAGAAGGCGAAAAAAAGCTACGTGATGTGATATTTGTTGGAACAAAACCAATCATGACCTATGTCACCGCAACTCTGACTCAGCTTTCCAATCAACCGTTTGTTACCATAAAAGCACGTGGACAGAGAATCACGCAGGCAGTTGATGTGTCCCAAATGATAGTCAAGCGAATGAATACTGTGGGATACATTATCAAGGACGTCAGAATTGCATCCGATTCATTACTATCTCAAGATGGAAAGACTCGAAACGTTTCCACAATAGAAATTGATATTTCAAAGGAGTAATTACTACAAAATCTCCGTAATATGCGGAATAGTCATCATATCGGCATTGATCTTATTTCAGAATTTCAGCTCATGTCCTGCTCGCCAGTTTTCTATAATAGATGAAATAATACAGTACGAGCAAAGCATGGATTATTCCATGTGTGTTTCCTTGGCTGAGAAGATCCAGACTCTGAATGTAGAATGCCCATCAAACCTGGAAACAATCCAGTGCGGCTAGAGGACATCTAGCACAAACGATACTCCAAAGTAGATCATCACACCATTAATTCCAATCATGAATATTTTGTAGGATTTTGCGGAAAGAATCTTGGTTCCCTTTGATGATAATGCCGATACAAACCCAAGCCAGACAAAATCCATCCAGATGTGAATTGCAAACATTATCAAAATTCCCCAAATTGACCAGAGCAACATTGCATCAGATATTAGCTTGATTCCAATGCTAAACCACCAAACCAAAAAGAATGGATTCAGTCCTGTCAGCAGTATCCCGGTGAGATATGGACCATGCCTTGTGTTCTTTATGGGCATGTTGCGTATGGTGGAGCGAATCTGTAATATGGAAAATCCGAAAATGCTTGCGGCCCCAAGTGCCGCAATTATGCCTCTGAACTGGGGGAATGTTTCCAGCGATAACGCGCCAAGGCCTATTCCTAGTACTAGTGGCAATTCTATTATGGTGTGGCCGATGGCAATTTTGAGTCCTGCCAGTTTCTGTCTTGTACCGCTTGCTATGGTTGAGGCAAACAATGGGCCTGGCGCCATAACTCCTGATGCTGAAACTATGATCACTGCTGCAAAAAACGCAAAAAATCCTTCCATCTAGCCGTACATCGAGTCGCGAAGCGCCCTTGTTTCCTTTTCGGTTTCCTTGATTTGTTTTTCGGCTACCTCGGCTTGCTTTCGCATCATGTTAAGATCACAGGAAACCCCAGGCAAAATCTTCGACATTGCCATGCACAAGTCCACACTAGAGCTAAAGTCAGGGCCAGACTCGTCCACATTAATCAAAATAACAATGACATTTTGGTTGTGCAACATTCCTTGGTTTAGCAGTTCACCAGGTATTCCGGGAATGGTGCCATTTTGTAAGATCAGCATACCTGCTTGTTTTATTTTGTCGCGTGCGTCTTTTGTGCTGCCTGCTGCGATTATCTGCTTTTTGTCATCTTCTGCCAGCTTCATTGGGGATGAGCTCACTATCAATGAGCACTTGTGCTTTTTTGCCCAAAGCAGCATCATCTTTGCAATTGCACGAGGATATGGCTCATTCACTGTCAGAAATGAGGAAAAGACTCCGACCTTTAGATCTGAATTGACATAGATTCGAGTGGCATAGTTTGGTATGCCGTCCTTTAGTATGGATACTGTGGGAAAATCAGCAGAATCAACAAAACCAACCAGGTCATACTTGTTGCCATGCATCAGTGATTCACTTGCAATGGCGCTGGTGAATCCCACAGATGGAAACCCGTCAATGACGTAGCCGCCCTCTATGCTGATTGGCTTGGTTTCCTTGACCCACAATTTTGGTATCATTGCTCTTTTTTGCCTAAAAATTACTGATATACTTTGTCTATTTGGTTTTGAATAATGCTCTGGTGGTAACCGTTATTTCCGTATGATCATCGCTCGGGCTGCCAATTCCGATGGGATTAGGGTTGTACTGTGGCAAGACTTGGATTTGTGCACAATTTTGAACATGTTTTGAAAATGTCTTTTTTGAAGCTATTTTGGTTTGTATGTGTATGCTCTGGACTTTGTCTTTTTTGTATTTGTTTTGGTTATAATTCATCATATAGTGGACAAAAATAGTAGGATGGTCATACCATCTTGACACCTTAACTGTTTCCAAATTTGGTATTAAAGGACAAAACTTATCAATCTAATCCAAGTCTGAAAACTGGCAAGGAAATGGCATTACAACAGCAAGACGAATTTTGCATAATGGCCTCACAAGACATCACACCAGAGGAAGCAGAACACTTTGAGGTTGAATGTGGTTTTTGCTCCAAAGTCATCACAGTGAGGAGCCTTGAGGCCCACATCATGGCATATCACTCCAAAGAATACGATTAAGAAAACTTTTTGTGGTCCGAATATCTGCTATTGCGGGACTGATCATGCTTTGATAAATCAAATGATTCCAGCCTGATTCCCTCGCCTATAGTGATCTTTGTCTTTGGTATGATGACTCCGTCATCTTCTGCCAAATCAACAATGATGCTTTTTCCACCAAATTTGACATTCTGCATGTTTGCGCCGAGTATGGGCACGCGATTCTCCAGTGCACGTGTCTGGCAGTAAATATGCCATGGGTGTATTCCTCGTCGAACTATTCGAGACGGTGAAAAGATGACCTGGGCGCCCTTTTTGACCATGGCCTCTGCAACATCAGAGAACACCATGTCGTAGCAGATTATAACGCCAAACTTGCAGGATTTGGCGGAAAACACTCTTGCCTCTGTTCCAGGCTTTATCAGATCTTGCTCATAATCAAACGGGTGAATCTTGTCTTGTACTCCGATGATCTGACCTGATTCGTCAATTACTGGGGCTGAGATTGTCTGTTTTGTGCCTGATTTTGTATAGAATGCGCCTGGTATTACACACATGGAGTACTGCCTTGCTATTTTTGCAAAGGGTGAAAGCGTAGCCTCAAAATCATCAATTTTGTTATCGGGAAGGTATTGCTCAGGCAGGCACACCACCTCAGCCTCGTTTTTGCCTAGGCGTTCCAATAGTTTTGAGACCTGAGTGATCCCTTGCTCATTGGACTGGTATTGTATGGTTTGGCCGATGCCTAGTTTGATCATGACAGTATGGTATATTGACTAAATTTAAGCCAAGTATTACTGGTACAAAATTTTTCATAGCATTACAAGAATTTTGTTTGCATGTCAACTAAACTTGTCTATATTTGATTAACAAACCAATTCAGCAAACAAATCCATTGGTCCATATCAAAAAAGTCGAGATTTTTGGCTTCAAGTCGTTTGGATTTACAAATACCACGGTAAACTTTGAGCCAGGACTAGTATCAATTTCTGGGCCAAACGGATCCGGTAAGAGCAACATCTTGGATGCGATCATCTTTGCACTTGGTGAGAACAAGCCAAAGATCATGAGGGTTGACAAACTCCGATCTTTGATCCATGACATAGAGGGAAACAGACGTGGCACAAAGATGGCCCGTGTTTCACTGCACTTTGATAATTCTGATAGAAAGATTCCAGTTGATTCCAATGCGGTTGTCATAACACGCGAGATGGCAGAGGATGGCGAAAATGTTTACTATCTAAACCAAAAACAGACAAACCGAAACCAGATTCTGGATTTACTTGAAGTGGCAAATGCCAGCCTGAACCAGCTAAATGCAGTCCAGCAGGGAACAGTCACCAGAATTTCCGAGTTCACTGCAGAAGAAAAAAGAACGGTGATTGAGGACTTGATCGGCCTTGCATATTTTGATGAGAAAAAATCCGAATCCATAAAGCAACTAGAGGACGCCGACAGGAGACTGGAAATTGCGTTGGCAAGAATGGATGAAATAAAAAAGAGAATTGATGAGCTGGAAGTGGAGCGCAACCAAAAACTCAGGCACGAATTCATCAATTTTGAGCTGGGTCGTTTACATGCAATTTCTGCCTCAAACAAAATGAAGGCAATCCAGACCGAAAAGATATCAAAAGAGCGCTCAATGCACTCGCTGGTTTCAGAATCAAAAAAACTAGACGAAGAAAGAATCGTGCTAAAAAAAGAGATCTCTGAGCTGGAATCCCAAAAGTTCACGTTCATGGCAGAGGCAAATGCCTACAATCAGGCAAAGGCAACCATCGACACCGAACTGTCTGCTGCAATGCAGGTGTATGAATCCGCAAATACTGAAACTATAACCAAATCAAGACGTGTCGAGCAAATCAATTCCAGACTGCCACAAATTGCAGCTGATCTGGAACAACTACACCAAGCCAGATTACTAATTGAATCACAAATTGCAGAACAACGCGGAACTATATCTAAAATCAAAGATGACAAAAACCAAATCTACGAACAAATTAAATCAGTAGAATCCGAATTGTCCG
>JAKAJY010000009.1 GCA_021824845.1 archaeon | reverse complement strand
AGTATTTCAAATAATCTGTCGGGGTTTGGATGATCAATTGCACCGTCATATAGTATGGCAGTGGCACCAATCTCTAGTAATCCATAAACATTCCAGACTTGTCCTGTAATCCACCCAATGTCTGCCGGCCAAAACAAGACGTCTTGCGACGTTAAATCAATCAAATATGATGCTTGGTGCCCAGCATACACTGCAAACCCTCCATGCGTGTGGACCACGCCCTTTGGCTTGCCGGTCGTGCCTGATGTATATAGTATGAACAATGGATCTTCCGAATCCACGGATGTGGGCTGACAAGTCTCGGATTGACCATGTACTAGTTTGGCATAATCTAGTATATTGTTTGAGAATTGGTATTGATCTATTTTTTGGTATGGTGCTATGATTGCTTTTTTAATTTTGGTGTGAATGATTGCATTTTGGACTGCATCTTTTTGTGATATGGGTCTTCCCTTTCGATAATATCCATCTGATACAAACAGGATCTTTGCATTGGAGTCCTTCAATCTTGTGTTTAGTGCATCCAAGCTGTATCCTGAAAATATTGTAGTCTGAACTGCGCCGATTTTTGCACATGCTAATATGATGATGATTGACTCCAAAATCATTGGCATGTAAATTGCAACAACATCGCCCTTTTTGACGCCAAGTGACAACATGGCATTTGCAAGCTTGTTTGTTTGATTTTCCAATTCCGCATATGTGATTTTTTGTTCAATATTATTCTCTGAGATAAACCAATATGCTATTTTGTCTGGAGTTTTCTTGGCAAATTTTGTAACCATAGAATTTGTGATGTTTAGCTTGCCATCTGTAAACCATTTTGGATATTGTATACCATTGGAATCATCAGATACGATGGAATATCTTCTATCCCAAACTATGCCGATGTCATCATTTACGGCATCCCAGTACCAGTTTATATCGGTGATTGATTCTTTGTGTAATTCTTGCAATGATTGAATGCCATATTTTTGCATGAATCGAAATATGTTGGAGTTTTCTGTTTGCTCTTTTGTTGGAGTAAATACAAAGTCGGACATGGTATTATGATATTTCTATTCCCAGTCTTCTTGTGCAGGATATTGCGGATTTTCCGTCATCCTCAGTAATGCCTGCTTGGCTGAATTTGGCACTCCAATTACCAAGATTCATCCTGGTGTTTTCAAGATAATACTGTTGGAGTGTTTTGGCTATTTTGTGCCTAATTTCATGTCTGATCTCGTCAATTTCGGCTGATTCTAGCCATGCAAACTCGGGTAATCTCACCATAATTCTGGCAATCTCTGCCTCATCGGCATCTAGCTCAGATTCCAATTTTTTCTTTGAGAATCTTTAGTGTGATGGCGGGGTCTGCTTTTCCCTTTGTTTTCTGCATTACTTTTCCTACCAAATAATTAATGGTTTGGGGATTTTCTTTTGCTTGTTGGACTGCCGCACTTTCCTGCGATATTATTTCATCAATTATTTTGCCAAGCTCTGATGAATCTGAGATTTTTGTCATGCCTGTACTGGATATTATTTCGGCTACTGATTTTCCAGATTTTACTATTTCAACTAGGGCATTTTTTGCCGAGCTACGAGTAACCTTGCCAGAATTTATCATATCCACCAAATCTGAAAGATGCTTTGGTATGAGCTTTGATTGTTCTCTTTTTTCTCTAGTATCAACCAAACCCATTAGATCAGTTGTAATGAGATTTGCGATTTCCTTTGCGTTGGTCTCATGGTGGGCCTGTTCGAACAAATCGGAATAATATTTATCAGATGATAACACATCTGCCACCTGCAGTGGTATGCCATACTTTGTAATGTAGCGTTCTTTTTTTGAGCTGATGCTTTCTGGCATTTTCTTTTTCCATGATTGTATGGCGTGATCATCCATTATGACCCACGGTATGTCACCCTCAAGAATATATCTGTAATCCTCGTCTTCTTCTTTTGATCTTGATGATATTGTGATTTTACGTTTATCATCCCAGTGGCGCGTCTCTTGCGTTATTTCGATTCCTCTTTCCTTGAGGCTTTGCTGTCTGGTTAGCTCAAAGTGGATTGCCTTTTCCAAGTCGTGAAAAGACCCAATGTTTTTGACCTCAACTCTGGGTCCATCCTGCACAGACACGTTGGCATCTGCACGCATTGCACCTTCTAGTGTAGGATCTGATACATCCAAGTTTTGAAGCAGGTCAGATAGTACATTTAGGAATATCCTGACTTGTCTTGGATTATCGAAGTCAGGCTCTGTTACTATTTCCACGAGTGGAGTACCTGCACGATTATAGTCAACTAATGTGATGGCTGTTTTCTCTGATGCTCCCTCATAGATCAGTCTACCTGGATCCTCTTCGAGCTGGATTCGCCTTATTCTGATTTCCTTTCCCTCAACTGACACTTTGCCTTGGTCACCAATTGATGTTGGACCATACATGTTGAGTTGAGTGATTTGAAAATTTTTTGGCAGATCGGGATAAAAGTAGTTTTTTCTGAAAAATCCCAATCTCTCCGGAGTGTGGCAGTTTAGCGCCATTGCAATCATTGTCGCCTTTTCCACGGCCTTTTTGTTCAGTCTTGGTAGAGTGCCCGGCATTCCCATGCATGTTGGGCAGATGTTTGTATTTGGCTCAAACTCGCGATAGTTTGCTTTACACGTGCAGAATAATTTGCTCTCTAATTTGGTCAGCTGACAGTGAATTTCAAGGCCTATCATAGATTGATCTCCGGGATTTCTGTGGTATTTTGTAGAGCGTAACCAGCTTGTAACAATTGTTTTTCTTGTAAGATGTTTGCATGTATTTGCACACCTACTGGCAAGCCATTTCTAATTTCATATGGGATCGATATGGCCGGCACGCCAGTAAGATTTGCAGTTACCGTATTGATGTCTGCCAAATACATTGCAAGTGGGTCGTCTATTTTTTCACCAAATCTAAATGGTAACACGGGTACTGTTGGTGATATCAGATAATCAAATTTTGTAAATGCCGACTGGATTTGTTTTTTTAGCTTGTTTTTGACCTTGAGTGCCTTGAGCAGATACTTTCCTGCAAATCCTGCCGATGGTACAAACCCTCCTAGAATCATCCTTCTTGTCACCTCTGGCCCAAAGTTTCGTCGAGCCTTTGAAATGTAGGATTTGAACTCGTATCCTTCAGAATCCAGCTCATATCCATACCTCAGATTATCATATCTGGATAAGTTACTGCCAGCTTCTGCTGTAGTCAGAACATAATATGTCGCGACAGTATATTGTACCATGTCCAGCGATACTTCTTCTATTTTTGCACCTAGTTTTTCAAATGCAGACATGGCATTTCTGAAAACAGATTCCACTGTTTTGTCTAGTCCAGCACCTGAACTCATCTCTTTTATGATGCCTATTTTTTTGCCAGAAATTCCCACATCAATCCCAGACAGATAATCTGGGGTCGGACTTGTTAAGGTGGTCGGATCATATGGATCCTTTCCTGCAATGTGGTTCAGCAACAACGCAACATCTTCTACCTTCCTACCCATTGGGCCAATCTGTTCTATGCTATTGGAATATGATATCAAACCATATCTGGACACCAAACCATATGTTGGCTTTAGACCAACTATGCTGCAAAAGCTGGCAGGATTTCTAACTGAACCACCAGTATCTGAGCCTAATGATAAAATAGACTCCAATCCAGCAACCGACACTGCACTGCCGCCAGATGAACCACCGGGGACATAATCTACATTCCATGGATTTCTGCTTGGACCAAATGCTGAAAACTCGGTTGCAACACCCATTGCAAATTCATCCAGATTTGTTTTTCCGATTAGTATTGCATCCTGTGATTTCAGGTTGGATACCACAGTGGCATCATATGGTGAGGTGTAGTTCTGCAGCATCTTTGATGCGCAGGTCGTCTTGCCGCCTTTGATGCAGATGTTGTCCTTGATGGATATTGGCATACCATAAAACGCACCGACCTTTTGTCCGGATTTTATCTTTTTGTCTATTTGTCTTGCCTGCTCTATTGCGTCTTCGTTTATGGACAAAAACGCGTGCAGTTTGGGCTCTTGCTTTTTTATGTGATCTAGAGTTTTTGCGATGAATTCTTCGGCGGTAATACTTCCGTTTTTGATGCCATTGATGTAATCTATGGCAGAAATAGCAAGACTCAATCTAGTTCATCTTTGGAGCCCGAATGTAAATTCCCTTGTAGTTTTTGAGTTGCTGGATTAGTTTATCATTAAATGGAGCATATTGGTCCTCTCTAAGATTCTCAATGCTTATTTCTTGTACTGGGATTTCTTCTCCTTCAATGTCGGCTTTGTCTAAAATATCAAAATAACTCAACACCTTTTGCACTCGCTCAAAATACTCATCGGTATTTTCAATATCAATTCGCATTAGCTTTGCAATGTTCTGGATTTCTTCTTTTGTGACCAAGGATATCTTTCCTAAGGCGTTAGCCTGTCTACGTCTCTTGGGTAAAATGTAGTGTCTCTTATGTTTTCAGTTCCCGTAAGTGCCATGATTAATCGCTCAAGACCAATTCCACACCCTGCATGTGGTGGCACTCCGTAGTCAAATGCTCTCAGATGGTACTCAAATGCATCAATCTTTAAGCCCTTGTTCTTCATTCGTTCTTCTAATTCTACTCTTTTCTCGACCCTAGTACTACCAGATGATAACTCCAGATCACCAAACATCAAATCAAAGGATTCGGATATCTTTGGGTCTGATTTGTTTATCTTAACATAGAATGGTTTTGGTCCCGTAGGCCAGTCTTTTATGAAATAAAATCCGTTTAGGCCTATCTTTTTTAGGTTTGATGGGTATAGATCATCGCCCCATTCTGTTTTTGCCCCTGCCTTTTGCATTTTATCGACTAGTTCTGTGTATGTGTATTGTGGTATTGTATCTGGAAGATCCGGTACCATAAATTCAGATTCAGGGTTGTTCTTTGCATATTCTGATACTGTCTTGATGGATGTTTTGATCACACTCTCAATTCTTTTTATGATGTCATTATAGTCAACATAGGCCTCTTCCATGTCTATTGAAATGGCCTCAGAGAGATGCCGGTTTGTTCTAGATGGCTCTGCTCGAAAGATTGGTGCGATTTCAAATACTTTCTCAAAGCTCATTGTGAGTTGTTCTTTGTACAACTGGGGCGATTGTGCCAAAAATGCTTCCTTGTTATAGTAAAATATTGGAAATAATGCTGCTCCTCCCTCTGTTGCAGTTGCAATCATTTTTGGTGTATTGATTTCCAAAAACCCATTCTCGTAAAAATAATCTCTGATTGATTTTAGTATCATACTCCTTACCTTGAAGACATGTTGCAGTGATTTTCTTTTCAGATCAATTGGTCGAATTTCCAGTCGTGTGTCGATATTTTTTACAGTCTTTGCATATGGCTCAAATGGTGGAATCTTTTCCACTTCGGAAAATACTTTGATCTCTTTTGGAATGATTTCAACTCCACTTGGTGCCTTCTCTGATGGCTTTATGGTGCCAAGTATGCCAACTGACGAGTGTGCTTTTAGGTGCGATATCTTTTCCCGTACGTCGTCTGGACAGCTACCGGCCTTTGCAACAATCTGAATTTCGCCTTCCTTATCCTTTAATGCCATAAATGAAATGTTTCCATGGCCTCTCACAGACAGAACCCAACCCATTACGGTAACGTCGGTATCTGCTAGCTTGGTGGATAATTGATTAGAATAATGAGTTCTGCGCCACTTTTCCAAGTCTGTTCCTATCATGGTATGTTTGCTCTAGATTCGGTATTTATTTTAATGAAAAACCAGATTTTGCATCTAAACTGCTCAAACTTTGCTGGCCTGTATTTTGGCTGATTCCTCGGTTCTAAACAGAATCTGATCCAAACTATCCATACCATCTGAGGAAAACTGATTGATGGACTTGCGTTTTATCTTGCGGACTAGCGTGATGTCTCGCGTAAAGAATGAATTTACTGTCCAGTCTAATGCTACTTTGAGTTTTTTCTCAAATGTTGGAAGCATCATCAAATAGTATATTTTCCAAACAAACCATGCTGAAATGCCAGTTAAAGGATGGCCTGAGATCTTTGCGATTCCGTCTCTTTTTCCTATGATTGCCATCATGCCCTTGCTCTCAAAGTTGAATTGTTTTTGGTTTTGTTTTCCAGATATTGCACATTTCAGATTGTGCGATAATATTTTG
>JAKAJY010000113.1 GCA_021824845.1 archaeon | reverse complement strand
GCCCCCTCAATCGAAGGAATGGGAAAAGATGTACAAACAGTATCAAAATTCAATGAAAAAATAGTTGCAGTAAAACAAGGAAACATTTTGGGTGTTGCATTTCACCCAGAGCTAACGACTGATGTATCGTGGCACAAATATTTTGTTTCCATGATTAAACCAGCAAAAAAACCACAAAAATAACTTCAACTCATTTCTTTCAGGACTATCAAACTAATCATTGTTTTAACAATATTTGGGGAATCAAACTGATTGCACAACGCCCCTCGAGGGCCTTATTTTGTAATCTTATGCATTGGTATCAGATCACTAGAAAATTGTTTTAGTGATTCTGGGATCTCAATTGATATGGAGTCCTTTAGCGATAATCCGTTTGATTTCTTTTCATTCCACACTCTAGAGTTGAACTCCTCAATCTCTTTTGTGTATTGACTCATGTCTGCTAGGTTTTCTGGCCTTGGATGTCTTTGCTTGTGGATTGTCTCTTTGGAGTATAACTCAAGCCACATGTAGTCTGTAATGAATGGGGAAATCGGTGCAAGCAAAAGCAGAATGGTAGACAAGACCTTGTGCAGTGTGTGTATTGCAGCATTTTTTTCATCTTCTGTAAATCCTTCACCATACGCACGAGCCTTTACCATCTCGATATAGTGGGCTGCAAACAAGTTCCAAGTGAACTCACGAATGGCAATTGCAGGCACAAAAAAGTTGTATTCTGAATAGCCTTTTTGGCATTCTGCAACGACTCTGTCCAACTCAGATAGAATCCATCTGTCAGTAGAAGTTGGATTTGCTTTTTCTATGATGGGATAGCTGGAGATAAATCTGGATACATTCCAAAGTTTTGACAAAAATTTCTTGGTTGCCTCTATTTTCTGCTCAGAGCATCTAAAGTCGTATCCGTGATTAATCTCAGATGCACTCCAGAATCGAAAAGTATCGGCACCAAACTTTTCAATTACAGGTAATGGATCAACTGCGTTGCCTTTACTCTTTGACATCTTCATTCCTTTTTCATCAAGACCATATCCCATAATCCAGGCCTCAGACCATGGGCTAGCACCTGTCAGTTGCTCACATCGCAGTATGGTGTAATATAGCCAGGTTCGAACAATGTCTTTTGCCTGCGGTCTGAGTGTTGCAGGATAAGTCTTTTTGAAAAACTCTGGATCCTTGTTATACCTTGATATGAATAGTGGTGATACACTGGAATCCATCCAAGTGTCAAACGTTCTGGTTTCACCTACAAATTCTCTGGCTCCACATTTTACACATTTCTCAAATGGTGCTGGGTCTGCCCATGGTTTGTAGTATTTTCCAGGCTCTGGAACATGTGGTTCTGAGCAATCTTTGCAATACCATATTGGAATCTCAGTTCCATAGTATCTGCGCCTTGATATTGGCCAGTCAATAGAAATTGAATCCAGCCAGTTCATCAGAATCTGCTTGTGCATGTCTGGATGGAATGTGATTTTTTGGCCCAAAGCCCGAATCTTTTCAATAGAGTCAATCTGCTTTACGTAATATTCCTCCATTGGTATGATCTCAATTGGAATTTTGCTGCGCTCAGAAATAGGCGTGCGGTGAGTGATTTCTTCGACTTTTTCTAACAATTCTGCATTTTGCAAGTCTTCGATTATCTTGGTTCTCGCCTGCTTTACTTTGAGGCCTGCATATGCGCCGGCTGTCTCTGTCATCAAACCATTCATTCCTATTGCAACAATTTCTTCTAGCTTCATCTCTCGGAATAATACAACGTCGTTCTGATCACCATACGAGCAAACCATCACGGCACCTGAACCAAATTCCATTTGTGCAGAGTGATGAGTCCTGATCGTGACTTCCCTGTTTATTACTGGAACAATGATTTTCTTGCCAACCACATCTGCATATCTTGAATCGTCTGGATTTACTATGATAGTCTGGCATGCACATAACAGCTCAGGTCTTGTACTTGCTATGGTTATTGTTCTGTCCAAGTCCTTGATTTTGAATTTCATATAGACAAGCTTTGTCTGAATGTCTTGGTATTGGATTTCGGCATCAGCTATAGTGGTGCCGGATACCCAGTCGTAGTTGTTTGGGCGTGTTGCCTTGTATATTGTGCCGCGTTTCCATAGTTCGATGAATGTAGATTGGGTTAGGATTCGATATTCCTCCGAATCAGTCCTGTAATAGTTTGAAAAATTCCCAGACAGTCCAAGGCTTTTCATTATTTGTAGCATCTCTGCTTCTAAATCATCCAAGGAGTTCCGGCATAACTCTAGGAATTTGCTTCTCTCAGTTTCTTGCATGCGGATGTTGTGCTTTTTTTCCGTGTACAGTTCTACTGGTAGGCCATTCCTATCGATTCCTATTGGAAAATACACATGGTTCCCATTCATTCGCGCAGTTCGAGCAATCATGTCTATTTGGGAATAATGAGCCGCAGCCCCAATATGC
The DNA here is from genome assembly GCA_021824845.1 of archaeon. GTDB lineage: Archaea > Thermoproteota > Nitrososphaeria > Nitrososphaerales > Nitrosopumilaceae > Nitrosotenuis. The sequence continues at coordinate 3,744 of JAKAJY010000113.1, read as the reverse complement.
CATGGTCTTCCAGATGGATATGGAGGAGGTGTATCTATGACAAAATTCTTGCTTTCAGGCACAAAATCATACAGCCCAGAGTCGACCCACTGCTTTAGGATCTTTGCCTCCAGCTCTGGATTCCACGCAGTTTCTTTTATTTTTGGTTCCATGGTTTTAGGATTTTGAAATTTTGGAAATCAGATGTGCGCCTTTGTTGTATCCCTCGTAAACATATACTCCCACTGCTTCGATGTTTTTTGGCAGTCTTGGAACTAGGAGCTTGATTATCTCAGTTGATAGGTTCTCAACGGTTGCCTCGCCTTCCAGAAGAAATGTCGTGTGCTTTGGTACCTGCATATCAAACATTCCCTTTGGACCTTCAAATGATATTCTAAAGTGTGATTCATCTTCGGTTTTTAGATATTTTTTGTTTATGAAGAACTTGTGATCCAAAATTCCGATTACTTCTTTGATGATCTTTTTTGCCTCACCAAAATCAATTAACAAGTTGTTTTTCATATCACCGACTAGCTCTACTAGAACAGTCGATGTGTGACCGTGCAAAATCGAGCATTTTTCCACTAGCGGCAAGATGTGTGCATAGTCAAATGCAAATGATGGATCCTCTATGAATATTGAACCAGATTGCGCGTCCTTGGTATCGTAGAACACTATTTCATCTAGTTCCTTGAGCTTTGCAGCAAACTGTGGATGGCCTATTGCCATTATGGATTGATTGTTGGATTTTAATTCCTTGTATTTTAGAATATCAGAATCTGAGTCAATCACCTCGATTAGTTTTCCGTCACTTGTTTTGAAGTCAACTGATACGGTTTTACCATTTGATAGTGTGATTTTATGTTCATATTGGTATGATAATCCCAAAAACGATAACATCTGGGCAATTGATAATTCAGTTCTTGATTTCAGCAATGTGCCGTTTTTGTCAATGTATCTGAAATCAGAATCCAATATGGCAGAGTTTGTTAGTGTCATTTGCAAATTTGCTTTGTTTTCTACATATATATTCAATAGAGATTTGAGCCTAGATTAAATCGTAGATTCTATGAATTTTGCAAGCTCGACATCATTTGATGTGATACCGCCAGCATCATGCGTCATGAGGTCAATTATCACCCTGTTGTATACATTGAACCATTCTGGGTGGTGATTCATTTTTTCCGCATGTAGTGCTATTTTGGTCATAAACGAAAATGCTTGCACGAAGTCATCAAATGTGATCTCTCTGTGTAGTTTTCCGTTTTGCATGCTCCATTTGTTTAGCGATTTTAGTTCTGTTTGGATCTGTTCTTCAGTCAGGCCGATGGGTCTCATGAATACTATATGATAAGTTTGGATAATAGTTTTACCTATCACATCAAGACAGTAACTTCTTTGTATGGGATTTGAGTGAAGAAAACATGAATCTTGATGCATTACTAGAAAAAATTCAAAATGCAATATCTCAAAATATCTCTAGCAAGAAAATTGGTATTGCATTTTCTGGTGGTGTTGATAGCACTTTGATTGCAAAATTGTGTCATCAGATGAATTATGATGTTGTATTGCTGACTATTGGGTTTGCCGATTCTCATGACATAAGATTTTCAAAACAAGTAAATGATCTGCTAAAAATGACTCATCACATTTTGGAAATTAATCCCGATGAGTTTGATCAGATTTCTACAAAAATTCGCAATACCATACAAACAGACAATCTCTCTTGGAATGAAAACAGCATTGCGTTTTATTATATCGCAAAACTAGCACAGAGTCTAGGATTAGATACTGTGGTAACTGCAAATGGAATTGATGAGCTGTTTTGTGGCTATAATGGGTATCGTGATGCGATAAAGCAAGGCAATGATTCTGTTATGGATCTAATGAATGCAAAGCTAGACAATGAAATCAAGATGATGAGGCAAATCAACCATGTCTGCTCAGAGTTTGGTATCAAAATAGTCCAGCCACTACTATCTGAGGAATTCATCAAATATGCAAAAACCATACCTATAGATCAAAAAATAATTGATTCGGATGATCTACAAAGAAAACACATCATAAGAAAACTTGCAATCAAAATCGGTGTGCCGGAACTGTCTGCAAATGCAAGAAAAAAAGCACTTCAGTACGGCTCTATGATTCACAAAACACTGCTAAAATCTAGATGAATTTTTTGCAGACACGATTTACAGAATTGTTGACGTTTGTGATTATCTGAGGTGCGGCACCCAGGTGACTCTTTGGTGTGAATATTTTGTCAATTTCACTCTCTGTGAGTTTTGATGATATTGACTTGTCGGCCTTTATTGCATCAGAATAGTCCATGTCTTTATCATGTGCTTCAAAGGCGACTCGCTGAACATCTCTGTATGCGACAAATCTTGGCACTCCTTTTTTGATTAGGGCTTCCAGTACAAACTCTGCAAAGATCTGGCCCTTTGTAACATACAGATTCTGCTCTATTTTCTCAACATTTACACGTAGTCTGTCAATTATTCTCAGCATCGTTTCCAGCATCTCATCTAGCAGGATGGAGCACATTGGTATTGTGAATCGTTCATTTGCAGAATTTGACAAATCGCGCTCATGCCATAATGGAATATTCTCAAATGATGCACTCATTTGACTGCGCAATAGTTTTGATAATGAGGAAACTCTTTCGCTTTTGATTGGGTTTCGCTTTACTGGCACTGCACTACTTCCCATCTGACCCTCCTTGAAATGCTCTGCGACTTCGGCAATTTCGGTTCTTTGCAGATTTCTTATCTCTATTGCAATTTTTTCCAAGGTGCTGCCAGTCAGGGCAAGCTGAAAAACATATTCTGCGTATCTTTCACGTGGTATGATCTGCGTGGTGACCTCTGCTGGGAATAGATTCAGTCTTTTTGCTACTCTTTTTTGGACCTCGATTGCCTTGGCACCCATCAAAGAACCAGTGCCAACAACACCTAATGTCTTGCAAATGAGGATTCTTTTTTTGATCTCCTCGATTCGCTCTACATGTTTTTCCATCTCAGAGGCCCAGTTTGCAAATTTCAATCCAAATGAAATGATGCTTGCATGCTGTCCGTGAGTTCGGCCAACTGCGGGAACATCTCTGTACTCAACTGCCTTTTTTGCCAACAATATTGCAAGCCTTGCAACCTTGGGCTCTATTATTGAAAGTGCATCCCTCATTTGCATTGAGGTACTGGTATCGACCAAGTCATTGCTGGTCAAGCCATAGTGAATCCAAGGCCTTGCACTGGTTTGACATTTCTCACTTAGTGCTTCTACCAGTGCCGCAGTATCATGATCTGATTTTGCCTCCAGCTGTTTTACTCTGCTTGCAGATATTTTGCCAGACTTTGAGGTAGAGAAAATGTTCTGGGCCGATTTTTTTGGAATCATGCCTATTTCCCCCTGTGATATGGCAGCAGCGCCCTCAATTTGCAGCTGGTAATCTATCTTTTTTTGGTCATCAAAGATGGCGAGCATTTCTTTTGTACCATATCGGCCTCCATCAATTGGTAAAATAGGCAATAATTGACTTTGGAATCGTATCAAAAATAAATCTACTTATGTGAACGGTTCTGAGCTTGGTTTGTTATAATCTACTCTGGTTTATTCGCGGTAGACTAATCGTAATGCTTAGATCGTAGTATTTCCCAGTAAACCTATGAAAACCGTATCTGCCAAATTAGAGAGAAAAGATCATGATAGATTCCTTAACCTTTGTAATTTGGAGGGATGTACTGTCTCTGAAGCGTTAAGGGAGAT
>JAKAJY010000185.1 GCA_021824845.1 archaeon | reverse complement strand
TTGAGGCCATGCATCCTAGATTCACTGCAGTAAACATGTATCGAAAAATGTGCAGTCATGAAAATATTGAATTTAAAAAAAATCTAATAGTGGATAACATTGGAGTTGCCTTGGAAGTCTACTATGATCGTGCAAGAACTAAATAGTACCTTTTTGCGCAAAAGTGCAATGAGCCAGAATATGGAGACCTGTACACATCAGATAGTTTACTTTGGAGTCACTAACGTAAACATAGATGAGCGCACAATAGGATCTGTAGATATTTGGAGATGTGCAATTTGCAAAAAAAGATTTTGCGAAGAAAAACAACTAGGAATTGATTCCATAGTGGATTATGTTGGAATGCCAAAAATAGATCCGGATGAAAAATGGGCAATCTTGGTTCGCAAATTATTCAAAGGAAAAGACCGATGGAAGCTTGTCCGCCTAAAGCAGAACGGAACACTAAAGGTTGAAAACCCAGATGATAAGGTAGTTGAGATCCCAGTGAATAACTTTCAAGTCAATGATCCGCAGCACGCTAGTTTTCTAATTGATGACCATGTCAACAAAGCAATAGAGATCTAGGTGTACGGCTTGGAGATTAAGGTTTTTATCAATAATGTAAAAGGTACAACCATGGCTGCCAAGATTACTGGTACCTTTACCATAAGCAACAACACATTCAAGTTTTCTGCAATCGCGTTTGGGAGAATTGGCGGGCACAACATTGGTGCAAAAATATCAAAAACAACCGAAAAGGCACTACAAAAACTAGGCTATGACGTAAATGAGGTAATTGACATCCTGCAAAGAAATCTAGTCTCTGGAAACATCACATTACCTGAAGGCCTAAGCAGAGAATCGTTTGCTGATTCCTAGAACTGTGCTTCCTCTAGTGCTTTGGCACAAGAGCACCCACGGTGTTCTGGGATTGAATCTGGAATTGATGTGAGTAGTCTCTTTGTGTTTTCTACGTTTTTGTGTAGTGTCTCAATTACCTCTTTTGCGGTAACTGGCTTTTCTGCCCAGACGTCATAATCAGTTACAGTAGAAATTGATGCATAGCACATCTGTGCCTCTCTTGCTAGCTGACACTCTGGCACTAGGGTCATACCAATTATGTCTGCACCGGTTGATTTGTAGAATCTTGATTCTGCCTTTGTTGAGAATCTAGGACCTTCAATGCAAACATAGGTGCAGTTTTTGTGCACATTGATATTTTGTGTTCTTGCTGCAGCTAGTATTGCTGATTGCAGCTCGGGACAAAACGGATCTGCAACAGATATGTGAATGACTTTACCCTCATCGGAAAATGTTCCCTTGCGCGACTTTGTAAAATCAATAAACTGGGTTGGCAAAACAAAGTGTCCTGGAGCAAGCTCTTCTTTGAGGCTCCCTACTGCAGATGGTGCAATAATTCTTTTTATGCCCATTTCTCTGAATGCCCAAATGTTTGCTCTATAGTTGATTAGGTGTGGTGGTATGGTGTGTTTTTTTCCATGTCGTGGCATGAATGCAACTTTTTTTCCTTTAAAGATTCCAACTGTTATGGAATCAGATGGCTTGCCATATGGTGTGTCTATTGTTATTTCCTTTGCCTCGGTCAAAAGACCCGAGTCGTAAATTCCAGTTCCTCCAAAGATCCCAATGTCTGCTTGTTCCACTAGTATCTCACCAAGGACTCTGTTCTATATTTTGATATTTTCTTGATTCCATTCAACTCAGTTAACTCTACCACAAACGCAAACCCAGTCACTGCCCCGCCAACACGCTCAATTAATTCAGCTGCTGCCTTTGCTGTGCCTCCAGTTGCCAGCAGATCGTCACAAATCACCACTCTTTGATCCTTGTTGATTGCGTTTTTTTGAATCTCCATTGTTGCCTTGCCATATTCTATGGTGTATGATCTTTTCACCGTAACGCCTGGAAGCTTTCCTTGTTTTCTAATCATTATCATGCCTTTATTGTATCGTAGGGCCATCGCACATGCAATTGGAAAGCCACGGGACTCGATTCCGGCAAAAACATCAACATCGTTTACGTGGTATCTCTTTGCAAACTCGTCTACACAATGCATCATTGCTGATGGATTTTTTAAAATCGGACTAATGTCTCTGAATAAAATTCCTTTTTTTGGAAAGTCTGGATATTCTGTGATGATGTTTTGTAGATTCACAAATTTGTGGGTTTGGCAGAGTAATAAAAAGGGTTCCCAGATTTTTGTTCTACTGCAAATCAAACGTAGTCTCTGCAGTCTGTGTTCCAACTTTGGATTTGATTGTGTATTTGCCTGACTCCAAGTCCGTTGGAATGGTCCACAACATTTGGAATCTACCATCCTTGGTAGATGATCCAAGAAGCTGTGCAGCTTCAATATTCTTTGGATCCACGATGTTAATTATTACTGATTGCTCCTTTCCACCGCCCAGCCCGCTTATCTTCATTAGATCACCTTTTAGGTATGCCGTGGTCTTGTCTACGCTAATTGAAAATGGTTTTTCCATAGTGCCGGAAACTGTAAATTTGGACTCTGAGAACTTGGAGCCGCTTTTTGCCTTTAATATCCAAATTCCTTCAGTCGCATCGCTTGGGACTCGGAATGTTCCATCTGAGAACTTACCCTCCTTGTCTGAGAAAATGTCTTTTTTCTTTATTACATTACCAGCTGGGTCTATCATTTCCAAGCTCAAAATAGCGTTATCATCAGTAGAGCCCAAAATTAAAATACTGTTGCCTGGAACATATTCAGGCTTTGTTGTTTGAATTATAATGTTGCCAGTTGTAGTCTGTAGGCCGATGGCAAATGGAATGCTTATCTCGGATTGTGGATGCTTGATTACTGCCGTGTATACTCCTGATTTGTACTCGTTCAGGATCAAGTCGTGTACCTTGTTGCCGTCGAAACCAAGTATGATACTTTCTGTAAGCTTGACTTTGTCGCCTGGATCAATTATCAAAATGGATACTCTATCCTTGGCAGGGCCTTGAATAGTTATCTTAGCAGTCTCTGATGACGCATAATTTAGCTTGTCAAATTTGGCTATGATTTGTGGACCTGGTGTGGCACCTAGACCAACTCGGACAATCTCCGTCTCGTCTTCCTGAGTTGCAAACAATACGTATGTTCCCTTGAGTGACGTTGCAGTCGTTTGATACTCAAAGTCGACTGTGCCGGACTCATCAAGATCCAGTATGTCTGAGAAAATCTCTTTTCCTATTGGATCAGTAATTACAATTTGGAGTGATTGATTTGGCTTTGCGGTTCCATTGAATGCAAATTTATCTCCTGGCTCGTATCTGGTTTTAGATGAATGTATGTTGATTGTTTTTGATATTGATACACTAAATGACTTTGTGATGGTGTCCAATCCGTCACTGAACTCGACCTGCCTTGTTCCGAGTGGTGCATCAAGTGGGACGACTGTTTCATGTGACCAATTTCCCTGATTATCAACTGGAATGACTGCTTCATACAATTTAACTCCTGTTGGGTCTTTGGTAGTGATTTTAATTGATGATCCCGGCTTACCGGTTCCACTGGCTGAGACCTTCTCTCCTGGTTCTGCTATTGAGGTGCTCTGATCAACTGTGAGTTTTTTGGTGTTTTGTGGGGCAGCTACTTGCTCTGCTTGTGTGATTCTGATGCTGATTGTCTTTTTGTTTCCTTGCTTATCCACTAGATAAAAATCGACTCTGTCTGCTTGCTTTGTGATTGGAATTTTGGCAGTTCCACTCACGTGACCTTCCTCATCAGTTTGAATGTCTTCTAGTGGCTGATCATCGATTGTAAACTTGAATACTGTCTTTGGTGGGAACCCATCACCTACAATTCTTACCGTATCGCCAGTCTTCGGTGATTCTGGAATTACTCTGAATGTTGCACCGCCCATCTTTGGTGTTGGTGTGGCGATGTTGTCTTGTGGTGGAGGTGGTGGAGGAGTTGATGTTTGGCTTGGCAGTACCTTTCCTACAGCAAGCTCGTTTCCTGCAGAATCTACTGTTTTCCAGTTTATGCCGGGACCCTCTACCTCAGTTTTAATTCCAAACTTGACTGACTCTCCAGAGCCTAGTGGATCACTGGTGGAAAAAACCAGCACTCCCTGCGGTGTCTTGGTTCCAGTCCAGCCCTTTTCTGATTTGAATGACTTGAACTCACCAGAGTCCTTTCCAAGCCACATTCGCACCGTTTGGATCTCAGATGCGTCATTGTTTGTAAATTCAACTAGGGTTGTCTTCTCAAAGTTTGTGCTTTTTGCACTTGTTTCAGCGCTTGCAATGCTTGATATTGAAAATATGGAAACAGCAAAAATTCCAAGAATTATTAATGTGGAGTAATTCACGCTCTATCTACCTGATTTCACAAATATTGTTTATTTACTCTTTTTGAGCGTTGGCGATAACTCGTGCGTAAAATACTTTAAACAGCTATCGTGGCTTGCTTCGCTGGAACTTGGTCAGCCCAACATGCGCTGTAAGGTTTTGGTGCTGTCTGATTCGCTCTGCCATCAATCTGAATAATCCTCGGAACTGATCCTTGGTCTTGTCTGATAAGAATTCGGCCTCCTTTAGTGCGATTTTTTCACAAATATATCTTGCAATCTCTTCTACATCGAAATCATTCCAGCCATCGTCTCTGTGTTCATACCAAATGTCTCGCAGCGAATCGATGATTCCTTTTTTGTTTCTTGCAAGAACTTCCTCCTTGGTTAGGTTTCGGAATCCCTCCTTTCTGAGCTTGATTTCATAAGTCTGGTTTACTGCATGGAGATAATCGTCCACTAATATGAGATCCTCAATCGACTCGATTGATTTTCCACCCTGCTCCAAGTAGATGATTTGCATGTCGGTAAACTCGTTTGCCTTTAGCTGTTCTGCTATTTTCTTTGATTCCAGCGTATTGTCCAATATGACAAAGACATTGTGGCCGTGGTTTCTATAGAAGATGGCAAGCGGCAGTGTCGAGTTTTTGCTGTATGATGCAACCACGTTTAGTGGATTCATGGAGATGTTTGGATCTTCTAGGAACTTGTCAAATGAATTAAGATACATTGCATCCGACATTGTCTCTACTATTATGACTGGTCTCGAGTTTGTTCCGATTTCCCTGTCTACGATTGACTCTACCAATCCCCTTGATAGTCCATACAAAATTGGAATCAGTGTTGCATCGTCCGCATTCCAGTAATCATAATGTATTCTGGAGAGGTGCTTGCGCTTGTCAAGCTCTACCACTAACAAGTTTCCGGGGGTATAATCAAATATCATAAATGGTGAGTGTGTCGCGTACAGAACCTGATTGGAGCCTGCCAGATTTTTGAGCAGATCCGAGATTCCCATTTGCTGTGCTGGATGAAGGTTCCTTGCAGGCTCGTCCAACAGTAGGATTGCTTCTTTTAGCTCTGCTCGTTGTGTTTCTGCTGCAAAGTTTACAATAAATGAAAATGTCCACTTGAATCCCTCCGCACGCCTGCTCAAGAGTCCGGTATTGGTTACGGTTCCATCTCGGTGCACATCAGAGATTACCACACTCATGATGTTCCCTGGATTATATCTCAAGTCCACATGGATTGGATCGCCCTTCCATGCTGGGTTTAGTCTGTCGGTAAGCCGTCTACTTGCACTGTTTAGCAGCTTGATCAGCTTTGGTGGACTGTTTTTGTATTCTTCTAGCTTGTCGGTGTCAAGCTCTGCCAGATAAAACAAATTCCTGACAGTCTCTGCCTTGTCAAACTCTTCGTAATCTATGCCCTCTGGTCGTTGCACCTCCTTGAGATATTCGTCCAGATTGATGTTGCCATAGATTTTTTTGTAATCGGAAAAGTAAACAAACCTTGGATGCAAGTGCTCCAAAATGAAATTCTCAAGTGCTGTCTTTTCTGTTGCGCCAACTAATAGCTCATCGTATGTTTTCTCTCTTTCTTGATAGAATCTTGCCCACTCTGCTAAAATATGGTGCTCATCTGATGCAAGCATGTTCAACGAATTGTTGAAAACCGTCATCTCACTGAGGAATTCGTCCTTGCTTTTTGGCGGTGGTCCCTCAAAGAACTTGGTCTCAAACTGTATTCTGATGTGGTTTGGGACCGTTGCAATAAAGTTTAGAATCTTTTCAGTATAGTTTTCCCAGGAATTTAATGCCCTGTCCTTTTCTTCGCTCAGCTTTACTGTACCAAAATCATACTGGACTTGGACATATTTGTTGGATCTAAAAATCCGCACATTACTAATTTCTGGTAAATGAGGGAATCGTTCCTTTATTATCTTGGTCTCTTTTGGGGTTAGCTGAAAGTCTCCCTCGACTAGAATAACTTCTGATTTGAGCTCTTCTGTCATCTCG
>JAKAJY010000041.1 GCA_021824845.1 archaeon | reverse complement strand
CAGATTCTCCAAGAGATCCATTAACTCTTCTAATGTAACTGGATATGTGGACTCGTGGCGGTACGGAATATTCAACAACTGGATGTCAATGTCTGCTCTTTGGTTTAGGGGCTTTTTTTCCATTGCCGCCTTTTGCAACGCAAATATTCGCTCTACTTTCATTCTATGAATCAGTGATGAGGAAAGGGCTGCCATTCCTGCTACTCGCAGGTCTTTTTTATCTGACTTTTTGAGAATTCTGATTAGTATCTCTAGAATCTGGACGATGTTAATCTCCCAGACGTCTTTTTTTATCACCGTATTGGGATTAAACAAAACGTTTACTGGTGCCTGAGAAATGTTGTCTATCTGGCTTTCACTCAACAAGCAAAGTTCTCGTCCTATCTACTAATACTTGAAGGCTCTACTTTTTTGCCACGCTCTGTCAACTCTTATATTGTAAGTGCGGTTGCTCTGATCTGATGAAAGCAGCCCGAATCATGGAACCGCAAAAGGCACTGGAAATATCTGATGTTCCAACACCGCGCCCAAAAGACAACGAAGTACTGGTAAAGGTAAAGGCAGTGGGCGTTTGCCACTCTGATTTACACCTCTGGGAAGGTGGATACGATACCGGTGATGGATTCATGAAGGTAACCGATAGGGGCGTAAAATTCCCAGTCATACCAGGGCATGAAATTGTAGGAACCGTATCAGAGATAGGCTCATACGTTCAGGGAATTGCAGTTGGCGATAATGTCTTGGTTTATCCGTGGATTGGATGTGGAAACTGTACCGCGTGCCGAGTAGGGAATGACAATTTATGCGATGCACCTCGCTCTATGGGTGTTTTTCAAAATGGTGGTTATGCGGAATATGCACTGGTGCCACACTTCAAGTTTTTAGCCAAAGTAAGCGGGATTGATCTGGATGGGGCGGCCTCGTTGGCATGCTCTGGTCTTACGGCATATACTGCAGTCAAAAAATCAAATGCTACCTCACAGCACAACATGGTGATTTTTGGCGCAGGTGGACTGGGCTTGATGGGCGTTCAGATTGCAAGGGCAATCACAAACGCCAACATCATAATTGTTGATATCGATGATGCAAAACTCCAGGCTGCAAAGGAACTTGGCGCAGATCACATGGTAAATTCCAAAGATCCAGACGCGGTCCAAAAAATCATGTCTCTGTGTAATGGCAAAGGTGCAGATTGCGTGATTGACTTTGTTAATGCACCGCCGACGGTAAAGATGGGCCTTGCAGTGATTCGCAAGCGAGGAATAATGACACTGGTTGGTTTGTTTGGGGGCTCTATTGATTTATCATTGGTATCAATTCCGCTAAAGGCCATGACGATACAGGGTGCATACACTGGCAACTATAACGACATGATTGAGCTTTTGAATTTAGCAAAAAGAGGAGTAATCAATCCTATTGTATCAAAGCGATACTCACTATCTGATGCAAACATGGCCCTAGAAGATCTCAAGTCACGCAAAATCCTGGGACGCGCAATCATCAACCCGTAAAGACATGAAAAAAATCGAGGCAATAATTCGCTCGCAAAACTTTACTACACTAAAAGACAAGCTATCCAAGATAGGCACATTTCTGATAGCAAAGCATGATATTTCTAATAATGACATCTTTGATAGCCAAAAAGGCTCAAAGATTGGAAGCACCAACCTAAAGAGCATCCCGTTAATCAAAGTCGAGCTTGTCGTCCCAGATGTGGATGCAAACAAGGTAATTCGAATAATTTCCCAGTCTTCTGGAATCAAACCTTCTGATGGCGGCAAGATCTTTGTCTCAGAGATGACTGAAATTGTAGACATGCAGACACTGGAGGGACAAAAAGAACTAGAGATCATTCCTCAAACAAGACGAAGCAGATTGGTTCCATTGCAAAAATTCACACTCACAAAGGTTGAGGAGTTTTATGAGCAAAACAAGGAATCTCTCCAAGAAAACTACAAAATAAAATCATTTAGCAACTTTGTTAATTTCTGCATTTTGGAATATCTGCCGACATTACAGCAGAAAACAAAAAAGTCAGTTTATGATCTAAATTCAATAAAATTCTAGACACTATCTTTTTTCTTGGTCTGAATGTCTATTACCTCATCAACTGGTGAGATGAATATTTTTCCATCCCCGTTAGAGCCAGTGCTTGCCACGCTCAAAATCGCATCAACGATCTGATTAGCCCGGGAATCCTCAACTATTGTGATGATGGTAATCAAACTATTGTATTCTGCAATTTGTGTGCTGGTCCCACGCGAGCTTCTAAGTGAGGGACGGGTTGCCTTTCCTCTACCCTTTGATTCTATTGTGGTGATCCCACTAACACCCATCTCTTCGATTGCTGCAACTATTAGGTTAAGACGATTTGATGGTATGACTGCCTCGATGCGTTTCATGATTTTTTGATTTTTTGTGTGATAAAAAACCATTTTGTTGGCTCTGTAACTTTACTAGCACGTTGTTTCTCCTGTGTAACAATTCGGCTCTTTTGTGCGTTCTGAATGAGTGTAATCCACTTGTTATTCCCCTCTATTATTGGTGCAGGTGCTACACGACGAAAGCATGCAGTGCGGTGGAAGATGTGTAGACAAATAGTAACTGCTTGGCTAATCACAATCCCTGGAAGTGCGGCAATTGCATTTGTGTCAACTACATTGATCAACTGGATAGTTGGCGCATAATTTTTTTCAGCTTGTGTGTTCATTCGTTAAACAATTAGTATAAAATAAAACAAAGCGTAGATCTTTCCGTGGTCACAAAAAAGCCTGACTTTGATTTGGCATTAATGCATCTTAGGAACAATCAAAACATGGCCGCATACAACATGCTGATTGACATTTCAGACTCTATAAAAAAATCCGACCCCGTCAAGGCTGCACTGTCTTTGATTCTAGCATCCGAATGCAAAAGCCGACAAAACAAGGACTCTTCAAACGAAGAAATAGAGGCCGGCAAGCTCTTCTTTGCACATGCAAAAAAAGAAAAAAACTATGCAGCCAAGTCCGCATTTTTGTGCGCAGCAAAATGTTTTCTCAAGGCGGGAAAATATGACAACGCAAAGGATGCATTTGAGAAATCAAAAGAATACTCACTAGAAGAAACCGTATCGGAGACGAGGCCAATCATAATAGTTGATGATTCCAAGGCAATTGTTCTAAAGATTACTGGCTATCTGAAAAATTTGGGCCACACAAACATCCATTCGTATTATACTGGCAATGATGGCTTGGCAGGATGTAAAAAGCTCCTCAAATCAAACCCGATCATACTGCTTGATATGAGCCTACCTGACACAAACGGCGATGTCATTGCAAACAAGATATTATCAGAAAAACCCGACACTCAGATAATCATAATCACCGCAGATGAAAAGACAACCAAGCGCGTTAAGGATACGATAAGCTCAGGCGTTTTGGCCTTTATCCAAAAACCATTTACCATAAAGGAAATTAAAGACGCACTAGCTACGGCAGAATCTGAATTTTCCTTATCAAAGAAGTAGGAGTGCCATATTTACGATATTTACATTCTTGAAATCAATCTTTGTGATTCTGTAATCGATAATGTCCTCTGAGAATCTTTCTATGATCTTGGATGATGGGTTTTTGAGGCCACGCTCTACTTTTAGAATGACTAGCATATTCCACTCACTATCCATGTTTGCAATCATCAAGTAATATGGTAAAGAAGTCACATGTTCGCGGACAGATTCTTTTAGGGTTTCAAGTGATTTTGTTGCCTTGAATTTTAGGAACAATGCCTCATGCTCATTGGATTCTGCAACATCGGATAGTACTGCCTTGTAGCCCTTGATGATTCCTGATTTTTCCAGCCGCTCTATTCTTTTTCGAATGGTTCTATCTGAGACATCATGACCTAACTTTCTTAATTCCACGGCGATGTCTTTTGAGGGAGTACGGGCATTGGTGTTTAGGATCTCAATTATTTTTTGGTCTATTTTGTCAAGGTTTGTCCATGCTTCCCCACTCATTATAATACGTGGAAAACAAGTGGCTTTTGAATATTTTGTAGACAAAGGAGTGTAGTCCCAGCCGAAGGAATTGAACCTTCGACACTCCGGTATCTGTGCGCCTAGTAGGCTGATTACAGTTAGCCGATGGCCAACCACTACAGCCGGAAGCTCTACCAGGCTGAGCTAGGCTGGGACAAAAAATTTCGCATGTGCTTCTATTAAATAGGTATTGATAAGGGATCAGAAAATTCTTGCAAAATTTGATTCCAAATTTTTAGAGATCAAAAAAGCGTTAAATAATCTGTCAGATGCATTTTTTGCAGTGTCAGAAACCGTCCTGGATGGATATGCATGCGTTCCGTACATGCATGACCACAAGTCAATTGAGATCAAAGAGTCTTGGCAAGAATCAAAAAACGTAGAAAGCATGTATTTTGTGACTGCCACATTTTCTGAGGACAGCAAACCATACTTTCCTTCATATGCAAATCATTATTTGTTAGCAAAATTCAACGATGACTCCAAAATAACCAAAGACATTGAAAAATACCAACAGTCCAAGACCTCGTTTGTCTTTAACACAAATAGCGAGCTTTTTGAGCGCGACGTGGATGGTGCGATGAACTTTGTCTCCGTATATTATATGGAATATTCAAAATCCGACGAAGATATTTCTGATCTTGCTATGGTGGTATCAAAAAATGATCATGTTCGCAAGGCAAGCACTGGAAACATTCTATCTTATTCCAGCGAACCATCAAAATTCACATTCCCATACAAGGATCATATTGTAGTATTAGAAGTGTCCAGCCAAAAAAGCCATCAAAGTGTAAACAAGTATTGTGAGCAGACAAGAAGAAACGTTTGCAGAAAAGGAATCACAATGAACAACTTGGTTGGACTATCTATTCTTGAAAAACTAAAGTGATCCCGATCCTCTTCATAAATATTAAATACTGAGCATAATTTGGTCACAGTATGAGCAAGCCTGCTGATTTGGGTTCACTAAAAATTGGCTCTTACATTTTACTGCCAGTATCTGATCAGCCATCTGGTGAGCCATGCAGAATCATAGAATATGATACCAGCAAGCCTGGAAAGCACGGCGCAGCAAAGGCAAGAATCGTAGGTGTTGGAATCTTTGATGGACAAAAAAGACCACACGTGAGTCCAGTTTCAATGCAGGTACACATTCCACTGATTGATAAAAGATCAGGACAAATCATCTCAATCACCGGTGAGCAAATCCAACTCATGGACAGCGAAACATTTGAGACAATAGATGTCCAAATGATTGACGAAGAAGTCCAAGGCAAACTAGAGCAGGGCCAGACTGTCGAATACTGGAAGGTAATGGACAGAACAAAGGTCATGAGAATAAAGAGTTAGAACTATAACATCATTGTACAATTCAAAGTAGGGTCCTGATGATAGGTCGGAAAAGCCATCTGATTTTTGATGACGATTATGAGTGTTGAAGGACTCTAGTTAATACCTAAGATGATATAATTATACAACAATGAATTTGGCTGCACTGTTCTCTGGTGGAAAGGACAGTACATTTGCAATTTATGCGGCGCAAAAAATGGGACACAAGGTAATTTGCCTAGTTACAATCCTTGCTAATTCTGAAGAAAGTCACCTTTTGCACCACCCAAACATATCACAAACAATACTGCAGGCAAAAGCCATGAACATTCCACAAATCCTCATACAATCAAAATCCGATGATACCGAGCAAGAAATACAATCACTCAAAGAAGGACTGGTGCAGGCAAAGCAGGTTCATCACATAGATGGTGTCGTACATGGTGGGATTCTAAGTGAATTTCAAAAAATGCGATTTGAGGGTGTGGCAAAAGAGCTAGGACTGCAAGTAGTGGCACCAATTTGGAAAAAAGAACAGAAACAATACATGAATGAATTACTGGATCATAACTTTGAGTTTATCATAACTGCCGTCTCTGCTGATGGCCTAGATGAGTCATGGCTTGGCAAAAAAATAACAAAACAGGATCTGAATGTTTTGATGGAAAAATCTGAAAAGCACAAGTTCAATTTGAGCTTCGAAGGTGGTGAGGCGGAAACATTTGTGGTCAACTGTCCGCTGTTTTCTGGCATAATACAAGTCATTGACTCCAAGAAATCTTGGGATGGCTACCGAGGAAGATTTGAAATACTGGCTGCAAAGATGAAAAACAATGCTGGATAATCTCAAGACCGGACTCCGTGCGGCAATCAAAAAAATAGTCAGCTCATCTGGAATAGACGAAGAATTAATCAAGCAGCTTGCTAATGATGTTCTAAAATCATTACTAAGCGCTGATGTCAAAATCGACCTTGCAATACGAATTGCAGAAAATCTTAAGAAGCGTTCGCTGGAGGAGACTCCACCACCAGTAGTGTCCAGAAAAGATCA